>JBJEPA010000213.1:0-4830 GCA_051880995.1 Ruminococcus sp. | reverse complement strand
TTCCCATATGATAAGCTGGGTTGCAATCCACTGCTGACCTGCTGTACCTGACATATTTTCACTATTGCCGGGCTTACCGTAGAGAAGTGCAAGGTTAATTGCTTTCTGTTTTGCAGAACCAAGATTTTTCCAAGCTGTGGATGCGTCCTCTGTAACTGTATCACCACTCATAAGGTAAACACCGGGTTCAATACAGTAGGCGTCCTTGCCGTCAACATAAATTCTGCATAAATCTTCACCTACTGTACCAACAGTTGTACCGTTAGGTGCTGTTGTTTTTTGTACATACTTTATAATGTTTCCTGCTGTGTCATAGCAGTAATCAAAGGTTACTGTTACACTCTTGCTAACTGCATTTACAGGTAGAACAGCAAATGTACCTATCATCACTACTACAGCTAACAGAACTGCTGTCATTCTTTTGAATATCTTGTTTGTCATTAATTTGTTCATTAAAAATACCTCTTTTCAAAAAAATAAGGCAAAGTCATCTGACTCTGCCTTTTTATAAAATATATCGTTTTTGCTTACTCAAATCATAACCTCATCGCCTGCCCTTCATTGAAATCTTCTTCAATATCATCAGACTGCTCACTGCCGTCTGTGATATTTACATACTCGCCGATAATGTTCAGTGCCTCATAATAACTGCCTGAACTCGTAACACGACTGCACATTTCTTTTGCCTCATCTTTAAGACCATTCTGTTTCAAGGTTCTTGAGGCTATCCCCATAAGGTTAAAAATGTTGCCGTCTTCTCCAATGAGTTTACAGTTGGGTTTATCTTTTTGGTGTTGTTCTTCTTCTGCAAGAAATCCACCTAACTTGTTTGCTACATAGTCAGAAAGCCAAGTCCCTGCAAAAATTGGGTGCATCTGTAATCTCCACATCGCAAGTTTTGAAGTGTTAAGGTGAACATTGTTATCGAATGGAAACAGCATACATGTTAAGTTGTCATTATCAAATACATATGCATCAGTAAACTTTGTATCATCCAGTAGTATACCCTCTTCTTTAAACATCTCATTTACGCCATCAATCCATCCCTGTGGATCACCACCACAGCCTTGAAGGATTATACCTTCTTTATCATTCATCTTTCTTAAATCGTTTGTTGTTATGTTTTTAATCGCCATAGATATATCATCCTTTCTAAATAAAAAAACACCCACTTTTCAGTGAGTGCTGTTTGATTAACAATATACTACATATATTCTGCTGTTTTCTTTCACTATATTAAAGGTAATGTCACTTGGTACTACTCTTGAGTCTTTATAGAAGTAAGCCACATATCTCACATCACCTTTTAGTGCTTTTTTAAGCTCAGTTGTATTCTTGTAATACTTGGTGTTTGTAGGTGCGAACCAACTTGCATTATCTGTATTTAATGTTTTATCGTAGTGCATACCAAGCTTTGTGCCATAGTTTCTTGCCGTTTTGATGGCTGATTTTACGTTCAGCTTTTTTGTCTTTTTCTTTGCTGAATTTCGGCTTGTGTGAGATTTAACTACACTATGGGTTGCCGAAGTTTTCACCCCAACACTCCTATTTGCAACCCCATTCACCGATACTGTTGAACCTGCCATTACAAGAACGCTCATTAAGATTGCCATTTGCTTTTTCATAACTGTCACTCCTTAAAAAAATTATTTTTATTAGTGACAAGTATATATGAAAAACTAATCTTTATCCAGACCAATTACTAACAAGAATTGCCCCTTAAACTTTGGTGAATAATACTTAATTCCCATAATATCTTTTAACCTCCGTTTCATTTAGTGATTTTGCAAGGTAAACAAGCAGATGTTCCTTTTCACTTTCACTTAAGCAGTTCACAATGTCATACAATGTAAATGAATCAGAACAGTCAATGGGGCAGTTCTCGTCACACATACACTCATGACGAATAGTAATTGAACCGTCCTCGTTATCCTCAAAAGAGATTAAATCATTATCATGATAATCATGTCTGAACCTCATTATCAGCGGTATTGTTGTTCTTCCTCTTTTACCTAAAAAGACTAACTTTTTCATTACGGTTTCTCCTATTCTCTTTTATTTTCATTTCCACAGTCCATATTTGAAAGGGGACAGTTATTACAGTCCAAATCGCACTCAAATCCTGTGTCAATTTCTTCGTTAATATTGGTTATTATGATTGCTCCATCGTGTGCATAAAACTGCATTGGCTTTGTATTATCAACACCTGACTGTTCAAGTGCTTTAATGGGTATTTTTACGAATTTGAATAATTCACTCAAGCTACCACTCCTTCCATAATAATTTTCTTAATATCAAGTCTTTCCTGCTCGTTGTCAAACAAGGACATTTGTATTGGTGACTCTCTAACTCTTTTGGTTAGGTCGTAATTTGCTATGAGGATTTCTGGAAATTCTCTTCCTGCCTCATAACGCTGTACCATACTGTGTACTCTTTTGAAATCAAAAAAGAAACAATTATGATAAAGTTGTCTTACTGTTTCGCAATCGTTGTACGATAGCAGAAATAAACCTTTTATGTTCATTAGGGTGTCCCTCAACCTGATATGACTGTCCATATTAAAACCACAATCATAGAAATGCTCAGTTGAAACATACGGTGGGTCACAATAGAAGAAGGCTTTTTCTCTATCATAATGTTTAATAAGCACTTCAAAATCCTGATTTTCTATAACGGTTTTCTTAAGTCTTTTACCGGCGCTTTTGATTAAGTCGTACAGATGAGTAATATCCATTGGCTGTGATGCATAGCTTTTCCCACTGCTTGAATAACTGTACCTTAGCAGTTTGTAGAACATTGAGGCTCTTCTCAAATCATAATCAAGGATTCGTCTTGTCATAAGTTCAATCATTTCATCTGCTTTATTTTCAGAATGAAACTTTTTGATTAATTGTTTTTCCTCCTCTACAAATCTGTCATCAAATGAACCTGTAGCTATAACCGTTTTACATTCCTGAAAGTAATCTCTTGAATTCAGATTGAATAAATCCAGTTCATCACAAAGGGCATTAGGTCTATCCCTCATACATTTAAATAGATTAACAAGGTTATGATTGTAGTCGTTATACACTTCAAAATTATCCGGATGTTTCTTTCCAAACAGTACAGCACCTGAACCGCCAAAGGGTTCAATATATCTGTTGTATTCAAGTGGAAACATTGCATAAATAATGGGTAGAATTGAAGTTTTGTTTCCAACCCAACTTACGGGTGTTCTAATTGGTATCACCTCCTGCGGTGAGTGAATAACCCTATCTCACCAAAGTTCTGAACCAATCGCCCCTGAAACAACAAAAAGCCGTTGATTAAGTTTTTAACTCAACCAACAGCTGTATATTTATCACCATATATCAATCGCTTTTCAGAAACGATTGATATTCTATTTTTACTTATTCTGTTTGATTTTCTACTTCTTTTATTATCTGTCCTACTGCAGAAATAACATTTACAGTTACTGCATTTCCGGCCTGTTTGTATAACTGTGTATCGGACATTCCTGTTGCAATTACTTTGTCAAATTGTTCATCAGTAAATCCTTGTAATCTCCAACATTCTCTTGGAGTTAGTTTTCTAATCTTACCGATATGCACCTTTTTGTCCTTATCTACAAAGACAACCATAGGATGTTCATCGTCATCTGTGATTTGGAACTTTTCCAGAAATACAGCAGAATGCTCTCCTTTTCTGTTACTAATATCGGATGCATGACGAGCTGTTATACATCTTGCAATCTCTGTCATCTTTGGTTCCGGATTCATATCAATAAAGTAACAGGCTTGGGTAGATGAAGTTGTTAATGTATGCGCTACATTATGTCCTACTCTACCTCGTCTTGTGTTTGTCCCTGAATAACCTATATCTATGCTGTCACCGGGATAGGCAATTTGGTATCCGCTTTTGGTTTTTACTTTAATAGGTATTCCAAACTCTTCTATACTGTAGAGTCCTGTTCTTCCGCCAAAGCTACCGCCATTGCTTGTTAATGTTATACTTTCTCCCTCTGAGGAATAAATCCTCTCTCCTTCTTTTCCGGGGTAGATTTGTATAGGAGTTTTAGAATTTGTTTCCTTGAAAGAAAGTATTTGTCCGGCACACTTGGCTCTAAGAAATCCCACAATATACAATCTTTTTCTAGATTGTGGGACTCCGAAATCTTTGCTGTTAAGCACCTGCCAAGTGACATCACACCCCAATTCGTCCAACGAACTGAGGATTGTTTTAAATGTCCTGCCTCTGTCATGGCTAAGCAATCCGGGTACATTCTCAAGGAACAGATACTTAGGTTTTTTAGCGGAAGCAATTCTTGCAATTTCAAAGAACAGCGTTCCTCTGGTATCCTCAAAGCCTTTCCTCCTTCCTGCAATTGAAAAAGACTGACAAGGGAATCCTCCTGCAATAAGGTCGATATCCGGTAATTCTTTTGGATTGATTTTTCTTGCGTCATTAAAATATAACTCTCCTTTCGCATCGTACATAGCCTCATAAGACTGTTTTGCATATTTATCAATTTCACAGTAACCGATACATTCAAACCCGCCTATTTTTTCAAGACCTGAACGAAAGCCACCGATTCCTGCAAACATATCCAAATACTTGATAGCCATATACTATCATCCTAAGGGAGTGTTTTCTCATCACCTCACATTGTCATAGTAAAATCTTCATCATCTGTAGGTTCTTCGTCCACAGATTCAGAAAGTTTCTCTTCCTCAAGTTCTTGTTGAGTAAGTTTTCTAAAAGAGTCCTCACTGGAAACAATACCAAGAGTTCTACCATTGTCCCACTCAGGGAATATCGTTCCCATTGAATCAACAAATTTTACAGTTCCTC
>JBJEPA010000212.1:0-4869 GCA_051880995.1 Ruminococcus sp. | reverse complement strand
CTCCTTCAGCCGTTTTGCTATCTGATTGATATTGTTTCCGTTATAGCGTAGCAGCCGTGATATTTCTTTTAACTCCGGTATATCAAGATTTATAACATTTCCGTCAATAGCCATTTTAATCAGATATGCACTAAGATTGACGATTTTGCATTGAGCCATCTTTTGACGGATAAGTCTGTATTCATCTTCCGTAATCCTCAAATCAATACGGCGTGTCTTATGCATATCAGATCAACTCCTGGTCTTTGGTTTTACCGGCTGTATCTGTTTTCTGCGGTAGTGGACGGCTCAGCTTTTCAACAAGGGACGGTTTTTTCAAAGAGAAGTTTTTAGATAAATCAATCTCTTTTCTCACCGTATTAGCAAATAAATCCAAAAGTCCGGGATGCACGGTGCTAATTCTGAATGCTGCATTTCTGTCTCTGCCCCAATCGTCAATATCTTTCGGAAACGGAACGCTCTTTGCCCATTCCTTGTTTTGCGCCGAAATCCTCCCGTCATGGTCTTGCTCTCGGATTGATACCGCGGTAATAACCGCAATCCGTTCAAGAGAAAAAGTCTCTGTAAGCTCCTTTAATGCATTTTGTGAATTAAGGCTATTGTCAGTATAGGCTCTGTTTATTGCATCCGATATGGCTGCTTTACATGCCATATTCATTTTGTAAGAAGCTCTGTAGGCTTCAAGCTCGTTATGCTCTATGGCATAAGAAACAGTTTTGTCATAGATAGGTATATCCTTCATTTATCGTCCCTCCAATTCATTGTTTTTTGTTTCAACCGCCTTATTGCACGGCAAAGGTCTTTGGAGCTTTGCAAGAAGCGACGGCTTTTCGGATTTTGCAATTTGCGGCACCTCGTCATGTTCGGTGGCTACCGCATCAACAGCCTGTTCCATAGGTGTCCTGTCATCAATATTGAGTTCGGCATTAAGCTCAGCCAGCCTGGCGGATTTTACTTTTAATTCTTCCTCTTGCGGGAAAGGCTTGCCAAGCTCGGCTTTTGCGTTCTCAACCTGAACATACAGAGCGTCAAGTCGTTCTTTTACCGTTTCAAGCCTTTTTTCGATATTGTTAAAAGCGTTTTCAATCCTTACGAGGTTTCCTCTCGGATCTTTGCCGAGCGTTACCCTGTGCGTCATCTTTCCTTTAAGAGTCAAAACATATTCTTTACCGAAATCCTCTAAACTCAGATACATATTAAAGCCCCTGTAGCTGCCTATCTCAACGAGATCAAGTCCTCTAACTTCTTTAAAAGCATCTACAAGAGCTACTCCCGCATTTTCCTTATCGGTTAAATAATCATTCCTGACTGTCATTCCGGCAAATCCATCTTGAGGATGAGGATGTTGTTCGAGTGTTTTCATATCCTCTTTAAAGCCCTCAATATACCCTTTGTTTTGTTCTATCTGCTCCGGGAAATGCTTTAGAAGATTATCCTCTAATCGGAACTGCTGGCTTTGATGGTTGGCTTTCATCAGCTTTAGCCGTGCCACATCTATATCCAAATCCATTTTTTCTTTAATTCGGTCGTCGCCTGCGCATAGAGCCTTTATCTCAGCATAGGAAAGTGCGGTTTCATCAATATCCTCACAAGAGCGTACCGGAGATTTACTTGTCATAATCTGCGATATGAATTTCTGCTTATTCTCAATAGTCTGCCATAAATATGCGTCAAATGTGGCTTCGGTAACATAGCGATAGATGTGTACTTCTTCATTTTTGTTACCCTGACGAATAATTCTTCCGCTTCGCTGCTCCAGATCTCCCGGACGCCAAGATTGCGATAGGTAAGAGTTTGATGTTATCTCCGTCTTTTCCCCCGCTTAGCACCGTGCATGCGACTTTCACCGCACACGGCGCCCCCTCATTATGAAATAATCGTTAGATTAGTAAGAAATTCAAAGCTATAGAAACTACTTGAGGTCAATTTTGCTGTTTCCTGCCATAATACGCAGTTTGTTGATTTTATCAAGAGTTTTCGTATCAGGTGCAACTATGTCCAGATATGCTCGTATGGTTTCCGTATTTGTTGCATGAATAAGAGTATGCACATTTCGATGCAATATTATCAGATTGGAATACTCGTCCGTACCACCCATATTTATCGGTATTTTATGATGACAATGTATTTCATCTATTGATAATTCCATACCCATAACAGCACATCTACCATACTGTGCCGCATATAAGGAAATTCTGTTATCCATATACTCAATACTTCTGCGTGGTTCTTTTATACGCATAAGAGCTAACATGACCGCTGTATTTATTTTCAAATTTTTATGAATTTCCTCTCGACCTTCTGCGGTATATTTACAAACTTTCTTTTTCTTGAACATAGGAGTTTTTGTCTGTATATATCCTATTGGGCAGACGGTTTTACTGCTGACAAATCGAATTTGTTTGCTTTTACCGTATTGCTTACGGATATATACTTCATTGATATGTCCTTTTTTGGAAAGTCTGCCGTAAAGTCGATTTTTCATAACTGTTGACACATTTCTGTGTATTCCGTCACAGTCACTTGCTATCATTGTTGCAACTCTGTAGTAATTGTGAATACCTATAACCATTGAATTGTAAATTGTAACTTCCTTTGCTTCATCATCTCGGTCTTTGGTATGTGCAATTCGTTTGATTTGCTCAATTAGTTTTTCAGTTTCCCATGATTTTGCTTTTGGAGTCATATGCGAGCGAACAACATATTTGTTACGTTTCTTGACCGCTTTTAGTTCAAACCCCAAAAATTCGGAATAGTGTCTTTTTAAGTTTACTATCTTCGACTTTTCTTCGCTGATTTCAAGCTTCAACCGTTCATTAAGCCATTGTTTGACTGCTATAAATACCTTTTCGGCATCACTTCTTTTACGGCAGAACAGTTTAAAGTCATCTGCGTAGCGTATAATATATACTTCCTTTAATTTAGTTGTATTTCGTAATGCTCCGTAAATAGATGATTTATTTTTAGTTCCGTTAGGTCTGATTTCGCAACTGTACTCATATTTGGTCGGCATTTCTTCCCATTGAGAGGCTATCCACCAATCAAATTCATTTAATACAATATTTGAAAGCAACGGAGATAATATACCGCCTTGCGGCGTACCCTTTGTAGGATAAACTATATCACCATTTGGCATAACTATCGGAGCTTTTAACATCTCTCGGATAATGCATAACAACTTTTTATCCCTAATCCCCAAATGCCACATCTGCTGTATCAGCTTTGTATGGTTGACATTATCAAAAAATCCTTTGATGTCAACATCAACAACAAAATGTAAATTTTGCAGTTGTATCATTTTGTAACATTGTGCTATTGCTTGTTCCGCCGACCTGTTTGGTCTGAAGCCGTTGCTACGTTCAAAGAATTTTGCTTCACATATCGGCTCTAACACTTGTAAAATACATTGTTGTACCAATCGGTCAATAATAGTTGGTATTCCAAGCGGACGCATTTTTCCGTTAGGTTTAGGGATTTCTACACGCCTTACAGGTTTTGGTTTATACCACATAAGTTTTCGTTGCACTGCTTTTACATAACTTTCGACAGACATTTTTTCAATATCTTTGATAGTTAACTTATCAGTTCCCGCAGTATTACTGCCGCCATTCTTTTTGATATTCCGATATGCAAGACGGATATTTTCTTCACAAGATATTATTTCTAATAATTTTGTAAATATTTTTCCTTCTTGACTGTCCGAATACAATTTATCAAAGATTGGCTGTAAATCATAGTATTCGCTATGTCTTAGTTTCTTTTGCTTTGTCATAGGCAACACCCCTTTCGGCATGTTTTTCTTTGTCTTACTCGAAGCTATGAATTTTCGTTACCTATAACTATATTTCATAATGACTGGTGGCTGTTGCTCCACCCCCATTACGGAGGTTTCATAGCTCGTGCCACTACTTTCACAGCAATTTAAGATGCTTATTTTCTTCGTCATCACCGTAATAATACGTTATGCTGTTTCCCACGTTCCGATAATTCTATCTGTACATATATATACTTAGGTGCTTTGCTCTGAGCCTGTCGGCTTGGATAGCGCCTGTAACGCTATAAGGTTTTTCATAACTGCCATTTTTACTAAACCTCACCGACTGCCATTTTTCAGACAATCGCACATTTCTATGCGAGCCTCGGTTTAGACCCGTACATTCGCAAGTTCGTCAGACATTTCTGTCATTCTCACCATATATATTTTTTAGACCCCCGGCATATAGGTCACAGCCCCCACCTCTGGAGACCTTTCGTCTGTACTGTTTAACAGCCACAGTTACGGTGACTCTCTGCCGACTTTACCGAGCTTCAGACCGCATTTCTGCCGCCTGTCGGAGTATCAGGGTAGGCATTTCAGGACGTTACTCCATCATTCTACCTATCGAATTATCAGTTCTATGAAGCTTTCTTTTGCGGCTCCTTTCAATCCGCGTATAGTTACGACTTCACGCCTAACCTTTTCAGTTAGGAACGTGTCGCACGGCAGTCGAGGTCATGAAGTGCCACAAGCCTGTCCTGCACATTCATTCCGGCGCCCATTTTAAAGGTAGAACCCATAAGCACACGAACCTGTCCGCTCCTTACCTTTGCGTAAAGCTCCTTCTTGCGTACTTCCGTATTTGCTTCATGTATAAAAGCTATTTCCTCACGGGGAATACCTCGTCTTACAAGTTTATTGCGAATATCATCATATACCGTAAATTCTTTGGTTTCCTCCTGCTCGTTAAACTGTTCTAAGGCGTGTATTTCTGGGCTGTCTATATTTCCGCCCGGTGCTTTTGCCGCCCTGCGCGATGTCTGAACATTTTTAGGTGTAGACAGGTCGCAAAATACAAGCTGTGTGAGTTTATCACTTTTTCCGTCCTCCCA
>JBJEPA010000211.1:0-4877 GCA_051880995.1 Ruminococcus sp. | reverse complement strand
AATAGCCCCTTATAGGGGCTGTGCAAACCACCCGTTCAACGGGTGGTTTTGATTTGTGTTCAGTTTTCAGAATTAGCAAACAGGAACTGTCCATCCCATTTTGTCCTCAACCTTGCCCCACTGAATACCTGTAAGGTTATCATAGAGTTTCTGGCTGATTTCACCGATTTCGCCGTTATTTATTGGCATAACCTTATCTCCAAATCTAAGCTCGCCGATAGGAGAAATAACAGCGGCAGTACCTGTACCGAAGCTCTCTTTAAGTCTGCCCTCTTCTGAAGCCTTAACAACTTCGTCAATAGAAAGTCTTCTTTCAGAAACATTGTAACCCCATGATTTAAGAAGTTCAATTGTGCTCATTCTTGTAATACCGCTTAGTATAGAACCTTGAAGTGATGGAGTAACAATTTCATCATCAATTACAAAGAATACGTTCATTGTTCCAACTTCTTCAATATACTTTCTCTCTACACCATCAAGCCACAATACCTGAGTATAGTTGATTTTTTCAGCCTCGTCCTGTGCTTTTAGGGAAGCTGCATAGTTACCGCCTGTCTTGGTAAAGCCCATTCCTCCCTTAACAGCACGAACATAGTTTTCTTCAACATAAATCTTAACAGGGTTAAGTCCCTCCGGATAATAAGCACCAACAGGTGAACAAATTACAACAAAGAGAAGATGCTCTGCTGGATGAACTCCAAGGTGTGCGTCAGTTGAGAAAATAAATGGTCTTATGTAAAGAGATGTACCCTCTTCGTGAGGTACCCAGTCTTTTTCTACTTCAACTAACTTCTTAATAGCCTCAACGCAAAATTCTTCGTCAATTTTAGGAATACAAAGTCTTTCGTTAGAAACATTAAGTCTTGCCATATTTTTGTCGGGTCTGAAAAGATTGATTCCGCCCTTAACATTTCTGTAAGCCTTAAGACCCTCAAAAACCTCCTGGCCATAGTGAAGAACCATAGCTGATGGGTCAAGCTCAATAGGACCATATGGTACAATTCTTGGGTTATGCCAACCCTCACCTGCATCATAGTTCATCAAAAACATATGGTCTGTAAAGATTCGACCAAAGCCCAGTTTGCTTTCATCAGCAGGCTTTTGTTTTGGATTTTTAGTAAGTTCAATTTTAATTTCTTCCATGTTATTACGACCTTTCCGTAAATGAACTCTACTTATATTTTATCACAAATATATCAACTGTCAATATTTAATAAAGAATTCATATCCTCAGGCAGTTCGCTCTTTATTTCAATTTTCTGTTTTGTAACAGGATGAATAAATCTTAGAAATGAACAATGTAGTGCCTGACGGCTGATGTTCCGGGTATTTCCTCCATATAAATCATCCCCTGCTAAAGGATACCCCAAATAGCTCATATGGCAACGGATTTGGTGTGTTCTTCCTGTTTCAAGTACGCATCGCACAAGTGAATAGTCTTTGTTTTTTTCCAAAACAAAGTAGTGAGTTACAGCCTTTGCACCGTTTTCGTTTACTTCCCTAACCATTTTGCTATCTGGTTTTAGTCGTATATTTTTATCCACCGTTCCGTCTTCGACAATATCTCCTTGGCATACTGCTGTATATTCTTTATATAAACCCTTGAGCCCGTTTGCAGTAAATCTATCCTTGGCTATTATCACAAGACCGGAGGTATCTCTGTCTATTCTGTTGATTGCTCTAAAGGTGTAGTCCTCCCCTTTGCTCAGTGCATAATATCTAACAATATTTGCAAGAGTATCCCTTTGATGATTTTTCGTGGGGTGAACAGGCATATTGGGCGGTTTATCAACAACAAGAATATATTCATCCTCATATTTTACATCAAGTTCACCCATAACAGGCACTATTTCATTGTTATCCTTTGGGAGTTTAACTTTAATTTTATCTCCAAAATGCACTCTATCAATAGTGCGAATAAGATTGTCATCCCTTGTAATTCCATTCTCTGTTCTTACAAGCTTTGTAATAAGTCGGGTGGAAATTTTGCAATACTTTTTTAAAAATTCCTTGCAAATAGCACCGTCATATTCTTTTGGTACAGTAAAAATCAAGATATTATCCATAATTAAAATATATGCAATGATCTAGCGACGAAAATTACAATAATCATCTCAACTATAAAAATGAATGGCAATCCAACCATAAACAAAGATACTCTCGTTTTATGGTGAATCATCTTCATTGTAATGTACATAGCCGCAGAGCCACCCAAAAGGGCAACAAGCATTAGAGTGTTTTCTTTTATTCGTCTAAGTCCTGTTTTGCTGGCTTTCTTATCGTAGTATGTAAGCAAAAATGCAATAATATTTACCAGCAATAGATAAATTAAAAAAATAATAGGAATCATTTTTTACCTCGGGAGATGTTTAATTTGAAATATAAAATTTGCCTTTCTATGTTTGCTGTTGCACTGCTAATTGCCGCAGTTACACTAAACAGCTACAATGTTGCCCCTGTTAATACAAAAACAGTTTCGGTTAACACAACAAAAGTTTCTACAACAACACCAAAAGCTAAAAAGACTAATACTCAAAATAAAAAGAAAGATGAGATTATGAAAGGACTATGGGTCACATATATGGAGCTTGATATGAGTGACACAAACAGGAGCTATGAATCTTTCAAAAATAAATTTGACACCATAGTTAATGATGCATTAAAAAGTGGATTTAATACTCTTATTGTGCAAGTAAGACCCTTTTCAGATGCACTGTATTACTCAAGTTACTACCCTCATTCACACATATTAAGCGGAGTTCAAGGTAAAGACCCGGGATATGACGCACTTAAGTATATGTGCGAAAAATGCCACAAGAGCGGTCTTGAAATTCACGCATGGGTTAACCCCTTTAGAATCTCTACAAACGATACACCGTCAAAGTTAAGTAATGATAACCCATATATGGTGGACGAATTCATTGGGGTTAAAACCGACACAGGGATTTACATAAATCCGGCTATAAAAAAAGCAAGGGATTTAACTGTTAACGGTGTTAAGGAAATTATAGAAAATTATGATGTAGATGGAATACAATTTGACGACTACTTTTACCCCACTAAAGACAAAAGCTTTGATAATGAGGAATACAATAGCTACCTAAAGGCTCAAAGCGGGGAAGCAATGAAACTTTCACAGTGGAGAAAAGATAATGTAAATAATCTTATTAAAGCAACCTACAAGGCTGTACATTCAACAAAAAAGAATGTCGTATTCGGAATTTCCCCACAGGGAAACATAAAAAACAATGATGAAATCTATGCAGATGTAAAAACATGGTGTTCTGATGAAGGGTACATTGATTACATTTGCCCTCAGCTATACTACAGCCTTGATAACCCTGCTTTGGCATATGAGGATGCCATAGACAGTTGGAAGAAAATCAAAAAGAATAAGGATTTAGTAATTTATTCAGGTCTTGCCGGCTACAAAGCCGGAACAGACGACGATGAAGGCACATGGGAAGACTTTAACGATATTTTACAAAAAGAATATAAAATCGCAGTTGAAAAGAAATATAATGGAATTATGTTATACAGTTATAATTCTTTAAAAGAATCTTGTGCTAAAAAAGAGATATCTAATTTGATAAAAGAACTAAACTAACTCTCCATCGCAGTGGTCGTCAAAGGATTTTGTTATTTTTACATCCACAATTTTGTTGGAAAGGTCATCATCTGAATAAGTATGTACAGGTGTATAGTTCATAGTGTAACCCTCCCAGTAACCCTCGGGACGCTTTCTTTCAAAGAGTACCGAATATGTTTTACCAACTTGATTTTTAAGGAATTCTTTTCTGTCACTCAGCGTAACTTCTATAAGCTTTTTACTTCTTGCACTTTTAATTGCAGGATCAACCTGATTCGGCATCAAGTCGCCCTTTGTTCCCTTCCTTCTGCTGTAAATAAAGGTGTGGACCTTTGCAAATTTTATGGAATGTACAAAGTCAAGGGATTTTTGAAATTCCTCATCTGTTTCCCCTGCAAAGCCAACCATCACATCAGTTGTGATAGAGCAGTCCTCAAATGCGTTTCTCAGGTTATTTACTATCTCCGAATATTCCTTTGAAGAATAATGTCTGTTCATCCTCTTTAATGTTTCGTCACAGCCGGACTGTAAAGAAAGGTGGAAATGAGGACACAGCTTTTCGCACTTTGCAAGACGGGAGATAAACTCAGGGTCAAGTCTTTCAGGCTCCAAGGAGCTTAGACGCACCCTTTCTATCCCCTCTACACTTGCAACAGTTTCAACAGCATCGCAAAGATTAAGATTTGTATCCTGTCCGAAGCAAGATAGGTTTATTCCAACAAGGACAATCTCCTTGTAACCCTTTGAAGCAAGTGTTAATGCCTCTTCTTTCAGTTCTCCAAGGTCTTTGGAACGCACCCTGCCCCTTGCATAAGGAATAATACAATAGGCGCAAAAACGGTTGCACCCGTCCTCAATTTTAATTTGAGCCCTTGTTCTCTCTTCGTAATCAGAAATTTTTATGGGCTCAAATTTTTCTCCTGTGGTGTGCATCTCCACATTAACAAATCGGTTATTGTCAGCAATATATTCTTTAATCAGCTTAGAAATATTTTTTCTGTTGGTATTTCCAACCACAATATCGCAAAGCTTGTAAACTTCGTCATTTGGAAAAGCCTGTGACATACATCCTGTTACAACAATAATAGAATTCCCATTATTTCGTCTTAATCTGCGAATAATTTTTCTGTTTTTGCTGTCACTTACTGATGTAACTGTACAGGTATTTATAATAAAAATATCGGCTGAATCATCTTCTTGAACCAAAGAAAAACCGTCTTTAAGCATAATTTCGGTCATTACCTGGGATTCGTACTGATTAACCTTACATCCAAGGGTGATAATTTTA
>JBJEPA010000210.1:0-19374 GCA_051880995.1 Ruminococcus sp. | reverse complement strand
CCCACAACCACAGGTTGATAACCAGAATACCTACAATTCACAGCAGGGTTATTATCAGAATGGTTATAATCAGCCACAAAATGATTATCAGAACGACTATAACTACAACCAACAGCAGGGTTATCAAAACGGATATAACCAGCCACAGCAGTATTATCAGGAGCCTGCCGACAACAGCAAAGGCTTTGCTATTACTTCTTTGGTGCTTGGTATTGTTTCTTTCTTTTGTTGCGGTACAGTTTGCTCAATTGTAGGTTTAATCTTTGGTATTATGTCACGTAAAAAGAATCCTGTTAACAACGGTATGGCAACAGCAGGTATTGTTCTTTCAATAATTTCTCTTGTACTTGGAATTATTGTTCTTATCTGGTCATTTGCCGTTACAGGCTCATTTATAGGATTTATTGAAGATGGTATGCGAAACGGAGATATGTCCTACAGCTACTATTATTAATTTGTCATAATAAATAACAGGAGATAGGGCGGACAGCAGTCCGCCCTTTTTGTAAGTAAAAGATATGAAAAAGTACAGTATTTCAAAAAGAGTATTAGTGATTCTCTTGCCAATAATCTCAGTAATACTTTTATACTTTGTTGGTGTGTTTGTGGCAAAGAATATAACCCTGCCCCAGTGCCTCACATATAAATATCTTGGGATTTATTGCCCCGGTTGCGGAATGACACGCTCTGTTATAGCACTTCTTCACGGTGATATTTTGCTTTCCCTAAGGGATAATCCATTAATTATTCTTGGCATTTTACTGTTGTTTGCTCTGTATCTGGAGCTTGTTTTCAAGGTGTTTGGCAAAAGGCTAAGGTTTCCCATACACAGCAACAAATTCATAATAGGAACATTGATTTTGATAGGTGTCTATTCTGTACTGCGAAATTTTGTTCCATTTTTAGCACCGGTTTAATAAAAGTTTTAGAAACACCCCAAGCAGGGTGTTTTTTCTTATAAAGAATTATTACAAAAGTAAAATTATATGTTGTTTTCCCATTGCTAAGGTGTTATAATGACCGTAGAATGTATTACTATGCCACCACATAGATGTGTTCATTACTGTTCCCAAGGATTTGGAGTAAATGATTGTTTCGAGGAGAAAAGAAAATGGGAAAAATAAAAATCAGCTATATTGAAGAAAAGGATTTAGAATTAATCTACCGCCTGTACAAGCATTTTGCAGTTTATGAAAGGCTGGAGGACTACCACACAGCCTCTGCTGACGAAATCAAAAAGATGGTTTTTGATGAAAAACTGTTACATATCCTAAAGGCTGAAATTGACGGTGAAATCGTTGGATTTTGTGCATACTATTTCCAGATTGCAACATTTCCAATGAAAAAGATTATGTATGTTGAGGATATTTATATCCGAAGTGCATACCGTGGTCAGGGCATCGGCACAAAGCTTTTTGATGCCTGTGAAAAGGTTGCAAGGGTACACGACTGTATTAAGCTAAAGTGGGAGTGCCTTGAATGGAACAAAGAGGCACAGCATTTTTACAAGCATAATATCGGCGGTAAAAAGGTTACCAAGTGGAGAACCTACACAAAGGACCTAGTGGAGAATACTGAAGAAGTAAATGATAAGGCTGAAAAATCAGAATTTAAAAGTTCAGTTGAAGTAAAATAATTCTAAATTAGAAAAAGAGGTGATTATATGCAGGCTCTTATAACAGGGGCAAGCTCGGGAATGGGCGAGGAAATGGCAAAGTACCTTGGCAATATGGGTTGGGATTTAATCCTTGTTGCAAGGAATAAATATAAACTGGATAAAGTTAAAAACTCTTTGCCCAAGGACATAAATGTAACTGTTATTACTTCCGATTTGTCATATCCCGATAACGCAAAAAATCTTTTTGAAAAAGTGAAAGACCGGTCTGTTGATATGCTGATTAACAATGCGGGTTTTGGCATCTTTGGTGAATTTGCAGAGGTTGACCTTGACAGAGAATTACAGCTTATCAACACAAATATTACATCATTGCATATACTCACAAAGCTGTTTTTGCAAAAATTCTTAAAAGTGGACAAGGGCAGAATTATCAATGTTGCGTCATCAGCCGGATTTTTGGCAGGTCCTCTTATGGCGTCCTACTATGCCTCAAAAAATTATGTAGTCCGTCTTACACAGGCAATTTTCGAGGAGCTTAGGCGGGAAAAGTCAAATGTTCACATCAGCTGTTTTTGCCCGGGACCTGTTAAGACCGATTTTAATAATGTTGCCGGTGTACGCTTTGCAATAAAGGGCATTGACAGTGGCTATGCCGCAAGATACTGCATTGACAAGGCTTTTAAAAACAAGATGATTATTATGCCCTCGTTTACAATGAAGTGTGCAAACTTCCTTATGAGATTCGTTTCTCACAAAATGCTCACAAGGATTAATTATAACATTCAAAAGAAAAAGTAATGCGTTTATTTAAAACAGGAGGTTTATTATGGAGGAGAGGAAACATTCCGACAGGCAAAGAAGAAAAAGACAGTATTCTATGATACCATTTGTTGCTTTGGGAATCGCTGTTGTGCTGATTGTTCTCATAATTATAGGCATCACATCCTGTGCATCGGGATGTTCTGAGGACAGCACCCAGACAGAGAAGGAACAAACAGTAACAACTACCAATGCTGTTAAGGACAGCGAAAGCACATTCAAAATGTCCATTGCAGGCGACTACATCATTTACAGCTCCATATACAAGGGCGCAAACGAAAACGCCAACGGCAACGGATATGACTTTAAACCAATGGTACAAAATCTCCGTCAGTTCACCGAAAAATGTGATGTTAACTACTATAATCAGGAAACTGTTTTAGGCGGTACAGAGATGGGGCTTTCCGACTATCCGCTGTTTATCAGCCCACAGGAGGCAGGGGACGCTATGGTTGACCTTGGCTACAACCTTGTTTCCACCGCTACAAACCACGCATTAGACGGTGGCGAAGAGGGAATTTTAAATTCCTGTGAATATTGGAGAAATCAAAAGGATGTATTTATGACAGGTACCTTTGACAGTCAGGAGTCAAGGGATGCTGTTAATGTACTTGAATGTAACGGAATAAAGTACAGTATGCTTGATTATACTTATAGTACAAACGGAATTCCATGCCCTGAGGGCAAGGACTACCTCATTAATGTGTGGCCTACCGACCTTGAAATAAACGACCCTGAAAAGGACACAGCATATCAGGAGTATAAAAAACAGGTGAAAAAGGATATTGATGCTGTCCGTGACAAGGTGGATTTCCTAATTGTCTGTATGCATGCCGGTGTTGAGTATATGCCTGATGAGTCAGCATATCAGGACGATATGGCACAGTTTTTGGCTGACAACGGTGTAAACCTTGTAATAGGCACACATCCTCATGTTATTGAACCTGCAAGGTATATCGGCGATACACTTGTTTACTACTCAATGGGCAATCTCCTTTGCTCACAGTATCAGGACGAAAACTACAACAAGGTAACAAGTATCCTCGCCACAATGACAGTAAAAAAGACTGTTAAAAACGGAGAAACCAAGATTACCTTTGAAGATATGGACAACCAGCTTTTGTACTGCTATTTTGACCAAAATACCTGGAGAGGACATAAGATTATTCCCTTTAGCAGTGAGGAAATCAAGGATTATCTGCCTGACTACAAACAGGTGTATAATACCTACAAGGATATTTTCCTAAAGCTGGACAATACATTACCATTTGCAAGGTGTGTTGAATAATTATGAAAATAAGATATAACAAAAATAAAGAAATCGTTGACTCAATTAAAAAGGGACTTGAAAAGACAGGAGGCTATTGCCCTTGTCGAAGAGAAAGAACTCCCGAAAATAAGTGTATGTGCAAGGAATTTAAAGAACAAATTGCAGACCCCGATTTTGAGGGCTACTGCCATTGTATGTTGTATTATAAGGAGAAGTAGCTATGGCTGTTATGAAATTAACTGAAGAAATGTATCACAAAGAGGTTATGGAAACCGACAAAAAGGTTGTAATTGACTTTTGGGCAGACTGGTGCGGACCTTGCAAAATGATGGCGCCTGTTGTCAAGGAGCTTGCAGAAGAAAATCCCGATGTTAAGGTGTTCAAGGTGAATGTTGATGAGGAGCCAAGACTTGCGGATGCCTTTAATATTTCAAGTATTCCAACCATTGTTGTGATTAAGGACAGGGAGATAATCGGTTCTGTTGTAGGCTTTCAGCCAAAAACACAAATCGAAAAGCTCCTAAAGCTATGTTAAGGTGAATTATGATTTACAAGGTTGTTGACATCATAGAGCCTGACTTTGGGTGCGAGGGTATTCCCGACGGTGAAGTGCTTACGGACGATATAATTCTCCTTTCACAGGACGGAGAACGGATAACCCTTAAGGCAGAGGACGAAATGCTGTACAAAGAGGGCATTGATGTGGGGAGCAGGGTAAAAATTTGCAACAATAAAATAATTAAGGCTTGATTTTTCTTTCATTATCTGTTAGTATGTAAACAATATATTATTCCTATCTGCAAAATAGGAAAAGAGGGATAAAAATGAAAGTATCAACAAAAGGTCGTTACGCACTGCGTATTCTTGTTGACCTTGCAATCAATTCAAAGGATAAATTTATTTCTATAAAAGAAATTTCCGAAAGGCAGAAAATCTCCATAAAATATATGGAAACCATTGTCGGAATGTTAAACAAGGGTGGTTTTCTCCAAAGTCTGCGTGGTCATTCCGGCGGGTATAAGCTTTCCCAATCTGCCGAAAACATTGTTGTAGGAGATGTGCTCAGGTACATCGAGGGACCTTTAGCACCGATTCCTTGCCTTGAGGGGGGAGAGGTCAACTGCGAAAGGGCATCAAGCTGTCAGACCCTGCCTTTTTGGGAGGGGTTATACAGGGTTATAACGGATTATGTAGATAATTTCACCATAGCCGACCTTGCCACAATGGGAGGTACCTCAAAGGGAGATTTCTACTGCATTTAATAACCAAATTGTCATTCCGAACAAAGTGAGGAATCTTATTAGCGAAAAGGGCAGTCCGAGAGGATTGCTTTTTTTTGTTTATGATAGCCTGCTTGTCATTCCGAGCCACCATACTGTCATTCCGAGCCACCATACTGTCATGACCAGCTTGTCGAGGAATCCCCTACCTTTACCACATATTACGTAAGAGAAATCATACTTTCCTATAACCTGATAGTGTCGGCTAATGCACTACTGCCTTCCTTTCAGATTCTTCAGTCGTTTCACTCCCTCAGAATGACAGAAGAAGTGGTTTTCGATAGAACATAGTGTCCACTAAAATTAAAAGTGGAAAACAAAAAACAAAAAAATATTAAAAATACCCTTGACAACCGAAAAAATATATGTTATATTCAAATCACACTAAACAGATAGGAAAAGTGTAATTAAGAAAAGAGGTAATATTATGAGCATCAATTTTCATTATTTCAAAAGGATTAACTTCCAAAGTGAACGAATGTGTTGCTGTTGATTTTTTACCTGATTTAAGCATAGAAATTAAAAAACTGCAAAAATCAAACAGACAAAAACAAAAACACATTTTCAAAAGGAGTATTTAATATGTCAAACAATAATTATAAATTTGAAACTTTACAACTTCACGTAGGACAGGAAACACCGGACCCGGTTACAGATGCAAGAGCTGTTCCGATTTACCAAACATCTTCATATGTTTTCCGCAACTGTGACCACGCAGCGGCAAGGTTTGGTCTTGCAGATGCAGGTAACATCTACGGCAGACTTACCAATCCAACTGAGGATGTATTTGAAAAGAGAATAGCCGCTCTTGAGGGCGGTGTTGCAGCTTTGGCTGTGGCTTCCGGTGCAGCGGCAATCAGCTATACAATTCAGAACCTTGCCCAGAACGGTGACCACATTGTAGCCGCAAAGAACATCTACGGCGGTACATACAACCTGCTTGAACACACACTTCCACAGTACGGAATCACAACAACATTTGTTGACCCATTCAACTTTGACGAAATCAGAGGAGCTATTAAAGAAAACACAAAGGCTGTGTTTATTGAAACCTTGGGCAACCCAAATTCAGATGTGGTTGACATTGAGTCCATTGCAAAAATCGCCCACGAAAACAACGTTCCACTTGTGATTGACAACACCTTTGCAACCCCTTACCTTGTAAGACCAATTGAGTATGGTGCAGATATTGTGGTACATTCCGCTACAAAGTTTATCGGTGGTCACGGAACTACAATCGGCGGTGTAATCGTTGACAGCGGTAAGTTCGACTGGGAGGCTTCCGGCAAGTTCCCGTCACTTGTTGAGCCGAACCCAAGCTACCATGGTGTAAGCTTTACCAAGGCTGTTGGCCCTGCCGCATTCGTTACAAAAATCAGAGCAATTCTACTAAGAGATACAGGTGCAACCCTTTCTCCATTCCACGCATTCTTTTTCTTGCAGGGACTGGAAACTCTGTCCCTCCGTGTAGAAAGACATGTTGAAAATGCCCTAAAGGTAGTTCAGTACCTGAACAATCACCCACTTGTAGAAAAGGTGCATCACCCATCAATCACAAATGATGAACAGCAGAAAAAACTATACAATAAATACTTCCCTAACGGTGGCGGTTCAATCTTCACCTTTGAAATTAAGGGTACAGAACAGCAGGCAAAGGACTTTATCGACAACCTAAAGCTGTTTTCACTTCTTGCAAATGTTGCAGATGTAAAATCCCTTGTTATCCACCCTGCAAGTACAACCCACGCACAGCTTAATGATGAAGAACTTGCAAATGTAGGCATAAAGAAAAACACAATCAGACTTTCAATAGGCACAGAACATATTGACGATATTATTGCAGACCTTGAAAACGGTTTCAAGGCTATTAAATAAGGAGAGAGAAAAATGAGCATAAAAAAATCTATCATTGAATTAGTAGGCAACACACCAATAGTTGAACTTTCGCATATTGAAGAGCAGGAAAATCTCCCTGCAACAATTCTTGCTAAGCTGGAATTTTTCAACCCGGCAGGAAGTGTAAAAGACCGGGTAGCTAAGGCTATTATTGAGGACGCAGAAAAGACAGGTCGCCTAAAAAAGGACTCTGTTATCATTGAACCAACCAGTGGTAACACAGGTATCGGTATTTCTTCTGTTGCAACAGCCAAAGGTTACAGGGCAATTATCGTAATGCCTGAAACAATGTCAAACGAGCGAAAACTCCTTATCAAAGCCTACGGTGCAGAGCTTGTTCTCACAGAGGGCAGTAAGGGTATGAAGGGTGCAACCGACAAGGCGGAGGAGCTTGCAAGGGAAATTCCAAACAGCATTATTGCCGGTCAGTTCACAAACCCTGTTAACCCCAAAATGCACTACGAAACAACAGGCCCCGAAATCTGGAAGGATACAGAGGGCAAGGTTGATATTTTTGTTGCCGGTGTTGGCACAGGTGGAACACTTTCCGGTGTTGGAAAATACCTGAAAGAGCAAAATCCAGACATTAAGGTTGTTGCTGTTGAGCCGGAGGCATCACCACTCCTTTCAAAGGGTCAGGCAGGCCCTCACAAGATTCAGGGAATAGGTGCAAACTTTGTGCCTGATACCCTTGATAAGGAAATTTATGACGAAATTATAGCTGTTCCAAATGACGAGGCTATCCTCACAGCAAGAAACGCCGCCAAGCAGGAGGGCTTCTTAATCGGTATATCAGCCGGTGCGGCTCTTTGGGCTGGTAAGGTGCTGGCAAACCGTCCGGAAAATAAGGGTAAAAACATTGTTGTTGTCTTCCCTGACGGTGGCGAAAGGTATCTTTCCACTAACCTTTATGAATAAGTAGTACCCACTATATTCCATACTTTAGGCGGGCAACCGCCACTCAGCGTGCAGGAAACTGTGCGCTGTTTTCTTTTTAACAGCCTCCCTTGTGTAAAGGGAGGGGGACCGCTTGCGGTGGAGGGTTTGTACGCAGGCAGTTGCGGTTTAGGAAATACTTGGATAGGAACAAAAACCCTCCTCCTGTCATTCTGAGGGAGTGAAACGACTGAAGAATCTGAAAGGATAGCAGTAGTGCATTAGCCGACACTATCAGGTTACAGGAAAGTATGATTTCTCTAACAAAATAGGTGGTAGAGGAAGGGGATCCCTCGACAAGCTCGGAATGACAGTGCGGTGGATTTCCCTTAAGGTGACGACATTACTCACCCGATGGAGCCTTTGTTTTATGCCTTTTCTCTCATTTAATTGAATACAACACCCATTTCGTGGGAAAATAAAACCGGTGATAATATGAACTCAAAGTCAATATGGAACGGTAGTGCTAAGTTTTCTCAACGAAAAAGCCTTACCTCAAATATTCCTGCCGATGTGTGTGTAATCGGCGGAGGAATTGTAGGACTATTAATAGCCAACAGGCTAAAGGAGTCCGGACTAAATGTGGTTGTGGTGGAGGCAAAGACAATTGCCTCCGGACAAAGCTGTAACACCACAGCAAAAATCACATATCAGCACGGTCTAATCTATAACAACCTTATAAGCACTATCGGAAAGGAAAAGGCAACCCAATACGGCGAGATAAACCGCAGAGCTGTTGAGGAGTACGAAACCCTTATAAACAGAAAGAATATCAAGTGCGATTTTGTCCGATTGCCCTCATATATTTATTCTTTAGAAGAAAATAACCCCATAAGAGAAGAATACCGTTCCGCCAAGGAATGTGGCATTGACTGCTACCTTACCCACAGCACCCATCTGCCCTTTAAGGTAAAACAGGCTCTGTTTTTCAGAGGTCAGGCACAGTTTAACCCTGTTATGTTTATGGCACAGCTTGCAGAGGGATTAAAAATTTACGAAAATTCCCCTGTAGTTGAAGTAAAGTCCGATATGGTAATTACGGAAAGAGGTTCGGTAAAGGCAAATGCAATAGTATTTGCAACACACTATCCAATCGTCAACACAAGGGGTATGTACTTCCCACGACTGCTTCAGTCACGCTCCTACTGTCTTGCAATAAAAGGGGGAAAAATCCTTGACGGTATGTACTATCCTGCCGACAAGGGCGGACTTTCCTTTAGAAATTACAAGGATTTTACCATAGTTGTAGGGGAGGGGCATATTACAGGGGATAACCCAAAGGGCGACAAGTACAGTCGCCTAAGGCAAAGCGTGGCACAGATTTTCCCGGACAGCACAGAGGTTGCCCATTGGTCTGCACAGGACACTATGTCCATTGACTCACTACCCTTTATCGGTAAGTACTGCGTCACAACTCCTAACTGGTATGTGGCCACAGGCTTTGGAAAGTGGGGAATGTCCCTGTCTATGGTTTCAGCCATAATTCTTGACGACATTATAAACAACCGAAAAAACGGTTATAAAAGCCTTTTCTCGCCCCAGCGTTTTCATCCCTCATCTGCTGACAATCTGTGCAGAATGGGTGGAAAAGCGGTTAAGGGAATTTCTAAGGAAATGTTTACATCGGCAAAAGATACCGTAGATGATATTCCAAAAGGACAGGGGAAAATCGTAGAGTATAACGGTGAAAAGGTGGGAGTTTATAAGGACGATAGCGGTAATATGTATGCTGTTGATGTACGGTGCACTCACCTTGGTTGTCAGCTTGAATGGAATGGCGATGAAAAATCATGGGACTGCCCCTGCCACGGCTCACGTTTCACCTATAAGGGAGAGCTAATTGACAACCCGGCACAGCATAATCTAAACTCAATATAAACCACAGTAAAACAGTATCATATTCATTTTTTTTAAACATATATTCTACTGTGAAAGCAATGTGGTCAATTTACGAAACATTCGTACTAAGTCATTTTGCATAACCCCTCCTGACATTCTAAGCCACCACTATGTCATGACCAGCTTGTCGAGGAATCCCCTACCTCTACCACTCATTCTGTTAGAGTAATCATACTTTCCTATAACCTATTAGTGTCGTTTTATGCACTACTGCTTTCCTTTCAGATTCTTCGGTCGTTTACTCCCTCAGAATGACAGGGCGAGTGGTTCAGACCACCGATTATAAATGTTCTTAAGTTGACAACATTAACTGTGAAAGAGGTGTTAAAATGTATGTAAAGAAAAATATATCAATACTGTTGGCTGTGGTGATACTTCTCCTTTCTCTGCCAATGAATGTGGGCGCTGTAAGCGACGACGAAATAACCGCACCAAGTGCAATTCTTGTAGATGGAGATAATTTTAATATTCTTTACGAGAAAAATAGTCACGAACAGCGTTCCGTTGCGTCTATCACAAAGGTTATGACAGTCCTCCTCATAATGGAGGATATAGAAAGTGGAAAAATCAGTCTTACCGATACTGTAACCGCCAGCGCTCACGCCGCCTCAATGGGCGGTTCTGATATATGGCTTGAGGAGGGTGAGCAAATGTCCCTTGATGATATGCTAAAGGCTACCCTTGTCGCCTCTGCCAACGATGCTGCTGTTGCCCTTGCAGAATACACAGAGGGTAGTGAAGAGGCTTTTGTAAAGCGAATGAACAACCGAGCCAAGGAGCTTGGTATGAAGGATACCGTCTTTAAAAACTGTAACGGTCTTGACGAAGAGGGGCATATTTCCTCTGCATACGATGTTGCATTAATGTCGGCAGAGCTGATAAAGCACACAAAGGTTTTTGACTACACATCAATTTGGCTTGATTTTCTCCGTGACGGAAAAACACAGATTGTCAACACTAACAAGCTGTTAAAGTCCTACAACGGTATAACAGGACTAAAAACAGGCACAACTGATGATGCCGGTAGCTGTATCTCCGCAACTGCAAAAAGGGACGGTCTTTCCCTTATAGCAGTAGTGCTGGGTAGCAACAGCGGAACTGACCGATTCAAGGATGCCTCCATACTCCTTGATTACGGCTTTAACAATTATTCGGTAATAATTCCAGAAGAGAAAAAACTTCAAAAGGTAAAGGTGAACAAGGGAATGGAAAATGAGGTGGAGGTGTATTCCAATCCGCCGAAATCCGTACTGGTTTCAAAGGGAAGTGACAGCGAAATCGTTGTTAAGGTGGATTTGCCCAAAAAAATTGACGCCCCTGTGGAAAAGGACAAAAAAATAGGGGATATAACCTACAGCATAAATAACAAGGTGGTTCAAAAGACAGATATTAGGTGTAAAAACGCCGTAGAAGAGTGCAGTTTCGGCAATTCTTTCAGGTATTTACTGAACCAGCTTATTTCTTTATAATTAATTAATAATTAGTTAGTGAAAGTGTTAGTTTTCTGTTGCAAAAAAACACAAAATATAGTATAATAGTGCCAATCCATTAAATTATAGGTTGTATAATTCTATAATGGAATTATAAGGAGGAAATAAGAAATGGCTACTAAGTTAAGTGACAAGTATTTAAAAGGTTTTGTCAGTGAACACGAGTATGAGGCAATGGCTCCGCAGGTAAAGCTTGCCCACAATGCACTTCACACAGGTGAATGTCTTGGCAATGACTTTATCGGATGGCTCACATTACCTACTGATTATGATAAGGAAGAATTTGACCGTATCAAAAAGGCAGCAGAAAAGGTTAAGAAGAATACCGATATATTTATCGTTATCGGAATCGGTGGTTCTTACCTTGGAGCAAGGGCGGCTATCGAATTTTTGAAGTCCCCTAACTACAATATGCTGTGCAAGGATACACCACAGATTTTCTTCACAGGTAATTCCATCAGCAGTAATGCTCTTTCCGAGCTTGTTGAAATGTGTGAGGGTAAGGATGTTTCTATCAATATGATTTCCAAGTCCGGCACAACAACAGAGCCTGCAATCGCATTCAGAGTTCTTCGTGAAATGCTTGAGAAAAAGTATGGCAAAGAGGGTGCTAAGGAGAGAATCTTCTGCACAACCGACAAGGCTAAAGGCACACTTAAGGAGCTTGCAACAAAAGAGGGCTACGAAACATTCGTTGTTCCTGATGATGTTGGCGGTAGATTTTCTGTTCTTACAGCAGTTGGTCTTTTGCCAATCGCAGTAGCAGGATGTGACATTGACGCACTTATGCAGGGTGCTGCCAAGGCTCAGAAGGACTTTGACAACGATGACCTTTATACAAATGATTGCTACAAGTATGCAGCCCTGAGAAACATTCTCTACCGCAAGGGCTACCAGACAGAACTTCTTGTTGCTTACGAGCCTGCCTTTACAATGATGAACGAGTGGTTCAAACAGCTCTTTGGCGAAAGCGAGGGCAAGGACAACAAGGGTATTTTCCCTGCATCTGTTGTATTCTCCACAGACCTCCACTCCATGGGTCAGTATATCCAGGAGGGTAGGCGCACATTGTTTGAAACAGTTGTTCAGTTTGGCAAGGTTCAAAGAGAAATCACTTTGGGTACAGACCCTGAAAATGTTGACGGTCTTAACTTCCTTTCAGGCAAGACAATGGACTTCGTTAACAAAAAGGCATTCCAGGGTACAGTTCTTGCTCATAACGACGGCGGAGTTCCAAATATGGTTCTCGATGTTGAGGAGATGACAGAAACAGAACTTGGTTACCTTATCTATTTCTTTGAAAAGGCTTGTGCTATCAGCGGTTATCTCCTTGGAGTTAATCCATTCAACCAGCCGGGTGTAGAATCATACAAAAAGAATATGTTTGCTCTCCTCGGTAAGCCCGGTTACGAAGACCAAAAGGCTGAATTGGAAGCAAGACTTAATTAAACCAAAAATAAAATCCTTAAAGGAGGACGACAAAATGGTAACTTTACTAACAGGTAAAAAAGGTTCCGGAAAAACAAAAAAATTAATTCAAATCGCTAACGAGGCTGTTGCAGCCTCCAGCGGTAATGTAGTTGTTGTTGAGAAAGGTTCAAAGCTTACATATGATGTAACTCATAAGGCAAGACTTATCGACACAGACCACTATAGTGTTAACGGATACGATATGCTCTTTGGTTTCTTAAGCGGTATCTGTGCAGGTAACTACGATGTAACCGATATTCTTGTTGACGGTACATTCAAAATCTGCCCTGAGGGTGTAGATGGACTTGAGGCTTTCGTTAAAAAGGTTTCAACCCTTGCCGACGACACAGAAACAAAGATTACATTCCTGATTTCCGCCGCCGAGGAAGACCTCCCTGTAGGCATCAACGCAGTTTGCGAAAAGGTTTGATAATTCAGTAATCTTTACAAAATAGTTATTACATAGTAATACAGACAGAGCAGCCACATCATTTTATCAATGATGTGGCTGAGTTGTCTTATTGAGATGTACATTACGGAGAAATAAGGAAGTAAAAATATACCCGAGTTTATCTATTATTTTTCCGAAAAATCTCATATTTTGTATTGACAAAGCGGGTGCATTTATGTATAATGTTAGTCGGTGTTTACTGGGGAAGGTGTATTTATGATTCTTAACTTAAAGAGTGTTTTCCTTGAAGAAAACAGCAAAAAGGATTTTGAATACTCACTTTCTATGTCGGACATTGATATTGGCGGAGTTTTTCCATTCGTGTCGCCCGTTATGGTAAAGGGCGAGGCAGTAAACAAAGCCGGTCTTGTTGACATTTATTTTGATGTAACATTCACCTACTGTAGTCCTTGTGACAGATGTTATAAGGAAGTAAGCAAGGAAATAAATTACCAGTTTAGTCATCGCCTTGTGGTTTCACTTGAGGGAGATGACAATGATGATTACATCGAAACTCCGGACTTTACACTTGATGTTGACGAGCTGATTCAGTCGGATATTATCCTCAATCTGCCGGTAAAGTACCTGTGCAATGAGGATTGTAAGGGAATTTGCCCAAAGTGTGGCAAGGACCTTAATGAGGGCGACTGCAACTGCTCAGATAAAGAAATTGACCCTCGTCTTGAGGCATTAAAGGAATTATTAAAGTAGCATATATTACAGGAGGAGATTAAAATGGCAGTACCAAAGAGAAAACATTCACACGCAAGAAAAATGAAGAGAAGATCCAATGTTTGGAAGTTAGAAGCTCCTGCTCTTGCAGTTTGCCCAACATGTGGCGAGTACAAGGCTCCCCACAAGGTTTGCAAGAACTGTGGTCAGTACAACGGCAGACAGGTAATTGCAGTTGAAGCTGAATAAGCCTAATAGATAAAAAACAGACGGATTAGTTTCCGTCTTTTTTTATGCCGATATTTTTGATTTTTTTTAAATTATATATATAAATACTTTCATTTTGTGACAAAATAAAGTATAATTAAGTTAGCGAATGATTAGTGGGTATATGTAATGAAATGGGAGGACAAATGTCAACACCAATAGTAGCCATTGTAGGCAGGCCTAATGTGGGCAAATCAACATTATTTAACAAGTTAATAGGTGAACGCCTGTCTATTGTTGACGACACACCGGGCGTTACAAGGGACAGAATTTACGGCGAATGTGAGTGGAATAACCGTAAAATCAGAATTATCGACACAGGGGGCATTGAGCCTTATTCCGACGATATTATTTTACAGCAGATGAGAAGACAGGCAGAGCTTGCCATAGACACAGCGGATGTAACTGTTCTTGTTACCGATGTCCGTGACGGAGTTGTTGCAACTGACGAAGAGGTTGCCCAGATGCTCCAAAAAAGCGGAAAGCCTGTTGTTTTGTGCGTCAATAAGTGCGACAAAATCGGCGAGCCTCCTGCTGAATTTTACGAATTTTACAACCTTGGTCTTGGGGATCCAATTCAGGTTTCTTCTGTTCACGGAACTGGTACAGGGGATTTGCTTGAGGAAATTTGCAAATATCTCCCTGAACAGAGCGACGAGGATGAAAACGAGGATATAATTTCCGTTGCGGTTATCGGCAAGCCAAATGTGGGCAAATCCTCCCTAATAAACTACATCACAGGGGAGAACAGATGTATCGTTTCCGATATTGCCGGCACAACAAGGGACTCCATTGATACCGTTGTTGAAAATAAGTACGGAAGATTTAACTTTATCGACACAGCCGGAATGAGAAAAAAGGCACGTGTCTATGACGATATAGAGAGATACAGCATTATAAGAGCCCAGATGGCAATTGACAGGTGTGATGTGTGCGTGATTATGATTGACGCATCTGTTGGCTACACCGAGCAGGACAGCAAGGTTGCCGGTATGGCTATTGAAGCGGGCAAGGGATGTATAATCGCTGTTAACAAGTGGGATGCCATAGAAAAGGACACCCACACAATGAACAACTTTAAAAAGACACTTGATACGGAATTTGCATTTATGAGCTACACCCCTTACATTTTTATCTCTGCAAAAACAGGTCAAAGGGTAGATAACCTTTTTCAGCTCATCACTTCTGTTGCGGCTAACAATGCAATGCGTATCCGTACTGGTATGCTGAACGATTTGCTGAACACAGCAACAACAAGGGTTCAGCCACCAACCGACAAGGGTAAAAGGCTGAAGATTTACTATTGTACCCAAGCCTCTGTTAAGCCTCCAACATTTGTGTTCTTCTGCAACAACAAGGAGCTTTTCCATTTCTCTTATCAAAGATATTTAGAGAACAGAATAAGAGAAACTTTTGGACTTGAGGGTACACCAATCCGTATAATCATCAGAGAAAGAGGGGAGAAAAATTGATTTATCTTGTAGTGGGTATTCCATGCATTATTTCTGCTGTGCTTGCCTATCTTTTTGGCTCAATCAATACCGCCATTATTGTCACAAAAATTGTGACAAAGGGTGGAAATATCAAGGAGATGGGAAGTAAGAACGCAGGCTTTACAAATGTTTTAAGATGTGTGGGCAAGGTTCCTGCCATTATCACCATTGTATGCGATTTTCTCAAGGCTGTTGTAGCTGTTTATGTGTCAATTCTTATTTTTAACTTTGCCTCGTCTGTTGCTTCTCTTGCTCTTCTTGGAAGCAGTATGGATATATGGCTTAATTCAAACTACACAACCCTTGTGGCTGATGCTCAAGAGGTTTGCAAGTATATTGCAGGATTCTTCTGCGTCATAGGTCATATGTTCCCAATTTACTTCCGCTTTAAGGGTGGAAAGGGCGTTGTTGCCGCCATTGGTATGATACTTGTTCTTGACTGGAGAGTATTTTTAATTGTTCTGGGAGTTTTCCTGATTGTCTTTTTGTTCACAAAGATTATTTCAATCAGCTCACTTATTGGTGCTGCTATTTATGGTCCTGTAACATTTGTGATTACATATTTCTTCGTTTATAATCCATCCCTAACCACAGCTTCACCTCATTCCTTGGGATATGTTTTTGTGGTTTCGGGAATTGCCCTCCTTACAGGAATTGTGGTCATTGCAAAACACCACGAAAATATTGGCAGACTCCTTCGTGGGGAAGAAAAGAAAATTACTGCAAAAAAATAAACTTAATATAAAGGAGTATTATTATGGACGATTGTATTTTTTGCAAAATTGCGTCGGGAGAAATCCCCTCAACAAAGGTTTATGAGGATGACAAAATCCTGTGCTTTAAGGACTTGAACCCTATGGCACCTGTTCATGTTTTGTTTATCCCAAAGGAGCACATCTGCTGTGCTGACAAAATTGATGAGAGCAATTCTTCGCTGGTGGCACACATCTTTGAAACTATCCCAAAGGTGGCAAAGGATTTGGGGCTTGAAAAGGGATATCGTGTTGTAACAAACTGTAAGGAAGAGGCAGGTCAAACTGTATTCCACCTGCATTTCCACCTGTTGGGCGGTAAAAAGCTCAGCACAGAAATGGCTTGAAAAATTCCTTCAAAGATAAAGAGGTTACTATGGAAAGTTATAAAATGACAATAGCAGGCTGTGAGAGAAGCCTGCCCCTTTGCAAAATTAGCGACAAGCTTACAATTGCAGGTTTTGTTATGTTTGGCGATGTAGAAATTACCGTAAAATCATCAGAGGAACTCCTTAAAAAAGTACCGGAGTTTGATGTTATTCTGACTGCCGAGGCAAAGGGTATTCCTTTGGGTTATGAGATGTCAAGACAAAGCGGGAAGCCATATGTTGTTGCCCGCAAATCTGTTAAGGCATATATGAAAAATGTTGTTTCTGTTGAAGTGAAGTCCATTACCACAGCAGATGTTCAAACACTTTACCTTGACGGTGACAAGGCAGAGCTTTTAAAGGGCAAAAGAGTGCTGATTGTTGACGATGTTATCAGCACAGGAGAGAGCGTTGAGGCACTTAAGGACTTGTGCAAGGCTATTGACGGAAATGTTGTTGGCTGTGCAACAGTTCTTGCAGAGGGTGATGCCGCTGACAGGGATGATATTATCTATCTTGAAGAACTTCCCCTGTTTTTTACATAATTAAAACCAAACGGAGAAAATACTATGAGGCGAATGGGAACGTTATCGGGCATTACAGCACTGCTGACGCTTTTATTCGCCTATTTTTTCGGAGAAATATTTTCACTGGTACTTGCCTGTTTCAGTGCCTTTTTGCTGATATGCACATTTATTTTTAAAAGATTCAGACACAACAGGGGAGTAAGGGTGATATTTTCAGTAGTTATTATATTTGCAATGGTTTTTATTTCTTTTACAGAACTATACTACAAGCCGGTTGTTAATGATTATTCTGGAAAAGAATTAAAAATCACTGCAAAGGTGGTTGATGAAACATACAAAAGTTACGGAAAATACTATTACTTCCTGAAAACCCGCCTTGTTGATGATGAAGAAAAGAGCATAAAATTTTTACTGAAATCAAAGGATGATTTAGGTGCTGAGCTTGACGATGCTATCAGCCTTTCCTGTACATTATCAGTTGCAAAAAGCGACTACTACAAAACCAAGGGTTACTACCTTTCCGGTACTGTTAATGAGGGCGACAGTATTGTTGTAGAAAGGGCGCAAAGCCACTCTATCAAATATTACCCCTACCGACTGAAAAATTTGTTGGAGAATGGTGTCAACTCCTATATGGATAATGAAAATGCTGAGATTTGCTCCGCCATAGCCTTTGGGGATAAAAATTCAGTTGACCCAACTGTTAAGGAAGATTTTCGTAGGGCAGGGTTAAGTCATATTCTTGTTGTGTCGGGACTTCATATGAGTGTGTTTTCTACGATACTGCTTTTTGTCTTCAAAAAAGTTTTCAGAAAACGGTATGTCTATTGTCCCCTAACAATATTTTTTGTTCTGTTCTATATGGTGATGACAGGACTTTCCTTTTCGGTAATGCGAAGCGGAATAATGATGATTATCTTTGTTGTGGGTATAATGATTGGTGGCGAGGCGGATTCAATAAATTCCCTTGGAATTGCAGGACTGTTTATTGTCCTTTTCAACCCTTATTCAGCAGGCGATATAGGTCTTTTGCTGTCATTTTCTGCAACACTTGGGATAATACTTTTGACAACACCTTTAAGTAGCTATATAATAAATAGGTTAAATTTCTCCAACAGAATTATTATTGCAATTATCAATATTCTTTCCGTTACATTCTCCGCTTCTCTTTTCACATTCCCCTTGATAATAATTTTCTTCCACAACATCTCTTTGGTGCAAATCTTTACTAACCTTTTAATCACCCCTGTCTTTCAGCTTTTGCTTTTGATGATTATTATGGGAAGTGTCCTTGCCCTTACCGGTATAGCGTGGCTTTATGCACCCTTCCTCTTTATTGCCAAATGGCTTTCTTCTTTCATTCACACGGTAGCAGTGGTATTTGGGAATCTCCCCTTAAGCTATGTAAACGCAAACAAGACTTTTGTTTATGTGTGGATGGGTATGTGCCTATTGATGACCCTTTGCGTAATTCTAATGAAGAATTATAAAAGGACAGTTCCTTTGGCAAGTCTTATGTGTGTTTTGGTACTGCTTGTGGGCATTGTGTCGGATTACTTTGTAAACTACAACAGATGTACATTGAGTGTTTATGAATGTGGCAACGGTATCACCGCTACTGTCGCCCATAAGGGAAAGTCGGTGATTTTGTCCTGTGGTGGAGATTTTAACTATGATGTAACAGAAGCTATGGAAGAAACAGGGGAGAGCTACAACCTATTAAGCGTTACAGGTAAAACAAACAGCCGAAACAGATATTATGAAGATATTGCAGAAGAATTTGACTTGAGGAGTATTTTAATATATGATTATTCTACTGACATAGTGAAAAGTAATAGCAAAACTACCGTCTTCAAAAAGGACTACAAAGCAATTGTGGGGGATATGGAAATTCAGTATATTGTCAGGAACAACAAGGTGTTCACCTATCTTTCCTGTGACGGAAAAACTGTCCTTATTCTCCCAAGATACGGTGATTGTTCACTACTTGATGAGAAATACAGAAGTGCAGATGTGGTAGTTGCAGATGCACCCAACAAAAACGATAGTCTTATAAAATCAAATCTCCTTATACTTTCCTGTGACGAGGAGTCATTTGGAAAAATATGGGGCAGAATTAACATAAATTCAAACAGATTATATGCAACATTCAACGGTGACTTTACT
>JBJEPA010000209.1:0-4925 GCA_051880995.1 Ruminococcus sp. | reverse complement strand
AATATTTCTATACCTTTATCACTTTACAAGCTTAGTTTCAACACAGTATTTTTGATATGTGCTTGTTTTTATGAAATAACAATTTGTGTATTCGTCAATACCGTAGCTTATCAATGTGTCGTTTTTAATTTCCATATACCCCTCCCTTCACTTATAATACGATTTTAAATAACAATATTTCGCATTTTTTAAAAAAATCAATAATATTATTAAAACGCAGATTGTAAAATGAAGATGCAACAGTAAAAAAATATCCATAGCAAAGATGTTGTAGTAGAGTTGAGTTGCCACACAACAATTCAAAATCGGGTTACAAATATTTCATACATAAACACAAAACAGGTTGTGTTGTTTATCTGTCATTAGAGATTTGTATGACAACAACATTTGACAAAGAAACTCAATACTATAAAAATCCCTCCCATTAGATACATTGTACCTAATAGGAGGGACATTTGCGTATGTGTCAAATCCTTTTATTTGATTTTACTTACATAATGCTTTTCTTTTTACTGAAAACTCTGGGTATTACTCATTTTAACGGTGTTGTCACTTTATTTTTTAGTTCGCAGCGTGTTATGTCATCCCAGTTGCGACGCAAGACAATATCGGCGGTAAGGTCGGTATTGTTATACGCAACGGACCACTGGGTGTTGCTTGTGAGGTCATCATTGTCGGGCTCTTGTGCTGCCGATTTCATTCCGTTCCATACGGTATCTTCGGTGTAATTGCCCTTTTCGTCCTTTAGCACCTTCAGTACTGCGTCATAGCGTTCCTTACCGTGACCGTAGATACCGTTTTTCTGATTTGGAAGCACCTTATCCTTATAACGAATGAAGAAATTAGTAACCGCCTCAGACTTAGTATCTATAAGCTCTCTTGGTTCACCGTTAATGTCGTACTCTATTACTCTGCCATCCCCTGAAGCATCGGTTATGTAGAAATGGTAATCTCTACCTGCTGATGCGAACATATCATAGTTACGCAAAAGCTCCACTGCTTCCTCTGTGGATGCTGCCCTGTCAAGAACAAGGCGTATTGCAAGGGTAGTTGAAATGACAGGCTTGCCTGTGTTTTGACGTACAGGGTCACTATCAAGTATCAACACAGCGATAGACACGCCCCTCTCGTTCATACCGTCAAGACATACAAAAGGTGCAGTCAGGCTTGCCATCTTCTTTTTAATACTCTCATCAGGCACATTTGCCCCAACATTGTCTAGTGCGGCAAAGCCAACAGATTTATAGCCGTCCTCCGGCTCACAGTAAACCAACATAGCAGATGTATCTTTACTAAAATCGTAATTTCGTCCCATATGAGCATCACCGTCCTTATCGGTCAGTGAAAACGCCGTACAGCCGAAATTGGGAGCCTTGATACTTACAGGGAGCATTGGCAACGACTCTTTCAAAATTGCGTCAATCATGGTCTGATCGTCCTTAATGCCGTAGTCGATAATATCCTCAATATCGTAATCATACTTAACATCCATACGATAGAGATTGTAGCCATCCTTGTAATCTGTGAGCTGTTCAATACTGCCGATGGTCTGGAAGCGGGTGAAATACAGCACCACAAACGCAACGACTGCTAATACAACAACCGCCAAAATGGACAACAAAACTATCAAAACACGTTTCTTTACTTTACTCATATAAATTCCTCCTTATATTACTTTATTTTGCTCATATATGTTAATAGATATATTAAAGCCTTTCCTTGGGTGTTCCCTTAGTTAAAATCAAAGAAACCAAGTCCCCTTAGTGCATTAATAAAGCGTTTCATATAGTCAAGGGATGTCACAGGCCAATGGAATCCCATTCTGTAAAGCACCTGCATAGTGTATTTGTTGCTCTTTCCAACCGGGAATATCTTTTGACCATGTGCCATATTCTGGTAGGCAAGCATACTGGAAAGGATTTTTGCCTTTTCCGGATTTTGCTTTGCCTCCTCCAGCGCCTTTTCGTATTCCTCTGTTTCTGATGCCTTGGAGTGAAGTCCGATTCTATCCATCTCCATATACAGGTCTCCCATCATCAGCATATGATTATTGAAGGGGTGGAATACAGTACAGTTCTTTGGAGTCTGTGACAGAAGTAGGATGGCTTTTGCCACAAAATCTATAGGAGAAAGCTCAAATGGCATTTCTATCATATCATAGGGATATTTTCCGATGATAATATTGGATTTGAGCCTGCCCATAAATGTGTTTGTGGTAAAGTTAATCTGATACTCGCCGTCGCTGTTTCTTGCGGAAAGGGTACCTACACGCATAATTTTTGCATTAAAGCCCTTTGAAACTTCTTCAAGAATTGCCCTTTCGGCAAGGAATTTTGAAAGGGTGTATTTAGATGTTTCCTGCTGTCCGAAATAAAACTGATTTTCCTTTAGATGAGTTACCTCTCCCTGTTCGCCTACATATATACCGCCAACACTCATAGTTGAAACGTGAACAAGACGAGCATCTGCCTGTTTGCAGAAATCTATTACATTAAGGGTTCCGTACAAATTGACATCTTCAATGTCTGTTCCCTTTGAAAAGTGCTTTACATTTGCGGCACAGTTAATAACGGTATCAATATTGAAATCAAGGAACTTGTCAAAGGATTCTCTGTCTGTCACATCTCCGCTAAGGATAGTTAATCTGTCGGAATATTTTTCTTTCAGACTTTCTTCAAAATAATAGAAGAAAATCATATTAAGTCTGTCCTCTGCGGGATTGTTATTCTTGTCACGAAGCAAACAGTAAACCTTACCGCTGTATCTGTGGAGAAGCTCATAAAGAATATGTATTCCAAGGAAGCCGGCGGCACCTGTAAGGAGTACATCCCCTATATCCTGCATATCTCCGTTTTTAAAGTTGTCAAGATTATTTTCAAGCAACACATTTTCAATATTACTGTAATCATAGTTGCCCAAATCCTCAAAGTCGTTCTTAACATCACTCTTTTCGCAAAGCTTTGCAAGAGAGGCAGGAGTGGGGTTTTCAAATACATCACCGTATGTAATCTCTATACCTTTCTTATTGGCGAGAATAATCACCCTTGTTACGGTGAGGGAGCTTCCCCCTATATCAAAGAAATTATCATCGGCATAAACCGTATCAAGCTCAAGCACCCTGGCGAATATATCGCACATAGTTTTTTCAAGAGCAGTTGTGGGGTTAACTCCTTCTTTCTTTTCCGACGACTGAGGTTCGGGCAAAAGCTTTGTGTTGATTTTACCGTTAGGAGTAAGTGGCATTTCAGAAAGACACACATATGCCGTAGGAACCATATAATCAGTCAAGGATTTTTTAAGCTCATTTTTCACAAATTCCGTATCAAGAACGGTATCCGCTGTGTAGTAGGCGCATATAGCGTCAGCATTATTCACCTTTCTTATTAAAGCAACTGCACTCTTGATGCCGTCGATGTTCGACAGGCATTTTTCGATTTCTCCCAGTTCAATTCTCAGACCTCTTAGCTTAACCTGATTATCGGTTCTGCCCAGTATTATAACATCACCGTTCCTCGTCCACTTGGCATAGTCACCTGAACGATAGGTTCTTTCACCGTTAAAATCAATAAACGCCTTTTCCGTCTGCTGGGGAAGCTTATTGTAGCCAAGTGCAACTCCTATTCCTGAAATCAGAAGCTCACCCACAACTCCCACAGGAAGTAGATTGTTGTCAACATCAACTATATGCTCCACATAGTTAAGTAGTGGCTTTCCTACAGAAATTTCATCGGCGTTTGTCAGGTCTTTACAGTTTGAGGAAACTGTAATTTCGGTAGGACCGTAGGTATTAAGAATTTTTGCATTTGTTTTTTCTCGGAGAAGTTCTAAAAGTTTATAAGGATATTTCTCACCGCCTGAAAGAATAACCTTGCAGTCAGCCATCGCCTGTGCAAATTCATCAAGCTCCATATACTGCAACAGTCTTGATGGAGTTGAATTAAAGGCATCAACATTATTCTCTTTGAGAAATTTTGCAAGGGCAATAGGGTTAACCGTCTGCTCATCATCTGCAAAAACAAGGGTAAGACCGTTGCATAACGAAAGCAATGTTTCCTTAAGGGACATATCAAATGATACTGTCGTAACAGAGCCGTAAGCCTTGCAATTATCAACAATATACTTTACCTGAGGGTTATGGTCGCTGTAGCTTAAATAGTTTGCAATTCCTATATGTCTTAGCATAACGCCCTTTGGCTTTCCGGTTGAGCCTGATGTGTAAATAAGATAAGCCAAATCATCGGGACTTACGTCAACATCAGGTGTTTCGAAGATTTCACCACTTAGGAGTAAATCTACATCTATGGTTTTATCGTAAGTATTAACAAGCTCACCTTCGGTTACTACGAAGTCAGCCTCACTATCCTCAATAATACTGTTGATTCTTTCCTGTGGATAGTCGGGACAGGTTGGGATAAATGCTCCCCCTGCTTTCAGCACACCGAAAATGGTTGAGAAAATTTTCGAGGTTCTCTCCAGAAGTACAACAACTCTTCCGCCCTTTTTCAGTCCTCTTGCAATAAGCTCATTTGCAGTAACATTTGCTCTGCGGTTAAGCTCTCTGTATGTAAGAGTTCCGTCACAGGCTGTAATAGCGTTGTTGTCGGGAGTTCTTTCGGCCTGTTGTTCAAACATTTTATGCAAAAGTTTTGTTTCTACAGGAGAGGTACTTGTTGTAGCAAAGCCTTTCAGCTCATCAAGCTGGCTTTCATCAAGGAGAGAGATTTTCCTTATATCACTTTCCGGTGCAGAAATGATATGCATGGTCGCATTGAAAATTGATTTTACAAGCGTCTGCATCAAATCTTTACTGTAAAGGGACTGGTTGTAACGGACAACAACACTTGGCTGATTTTTATAATTTTCAATATAAATTGCAGTTTTAAACTTGGTGATTTCCATATCAAAGAAATTCCGTTCAACTGCTT
>JBJEPA010000208.1:0-4965 GCA_051880995.1 Ruminococcus sp. | reverse complement strand
TGATGTTAAAATGATATTATGAGAATTATGACTTTAAAAAAGAATGACAAATTAATAATTGATATAACAGGAATGACCAGCGAGGGCTATGGAGTAGGCAAAAGCGAGGATGGTGTGGCAATTTTTGTGCCTAATTCAGCAGTGGGCGATAGGGCAGAGGTGCTTATTGTTAAGGTGCTGAAAAATTATTGCTTTGGCAAGTTGATTAATCTTGTTACTCCTTCCCCGGACAGATGCCGGGTGGATTGTCCTGTTTTCCTGAAATGCGGTGGTTGCTGTTATCGTCACATAACCTATGATGCAGAGCTGAAAATCAAGGAGCAAAAGGTTAGGGATGCAATTGCCAGAATTGCAGGACTTGATGTTAAGATTAATCCTGTTGTGGGAGCAGAAAATCCCAACCACTATCGCAACAAGGCACAGTTTCCTCTTGCAAAGGATAAGGATGGGAATATCCTTATGGGATTTTACGGCTTTCACAGCCATAGGGTGGTTGATACCCATACCTGCCTTTTGCAACCAAAAATCTTTGACCAAATTATGGAAGTTGTGAGGAATTTTCTTAAGAGTACAAACCAACCTGTGTATGACGAAATCACCCACAAAGGACTTTTGAGGCACCTGTATATCCGCTACGGCGAAAAAACAGGAGAAATTATGGTGTGCCTTGTGGTTAACGGAGAGAAAATTAAGGCACAGGACGAGCTTATTAATTCTTTAAAGGAAAATATACCTGCAATTAAAAGCGTTATTATTAATTCTAATAAAGAAAAAACAAATGTAATAATAGGCACAAAGAACAGGACAATTTTCGGAGAAAATTATATTGTAGATAACCTGTGTGGACTGAATTTCAGAATTTCACCAAACAGCTTTTATCAGGTGAATCATAGTCAGGCAGAAAGGCTCTATAACAAAGCCAAGGAATACGCAAACCTTAGTGGCGAAGAAACATTGGTTGACCTTTACTGCGGTACAGGAACAATAGGTCTGACTATGGCAAGGGATTGCAAAAGGCTTGTTGGTGTGGAAATTGTGCCACAGGCAATAAAAGACGCAAAGCTGAACGCACAAATCAATGGAATTACAAATGCCGAGTTTATCTGTGGCGACGCAACAAAATGTGCAGATAAGCTGAAAAATGAGGGTGTAAAGCCTGATGTGGTAGTTGTTGACCCGCCAAGAAAGGGACTAACACCGGAGCTTATCCGGATAATCAAGGAAATGTCACCAAAAAGGGTGGTGTATGTGTCCTGTGACCCGGGTACACTTGCAAGGGATTTGAAGATATTTGAGGAAAATAAATATTCCCCACAAGAATTAACCCCCTTCGACCTCTTCCCAAGAACCAGCCACGTCGAGTGCGTAGTAATGTTGACTAAGGTTTAAGTGCGAGCGAGTGAATATGGCTTGAAATACGGCTTTTTTCGGTGTTTTGTGCATTGAAAATAAGACACTGAAAAATCCCCGAAAAGTCCCGTAAAACCTATGTAAATTTATAGTTGGATAGACAGAAATATTGACAACAGGTTGGGCAAACAAGAATGTTTATTCCTTATTTTATGAAAATCAAAAGGAAATTAGGCTAATAATCATATGCGATAAACAGTAAAATGAGTAGCCTATTTAGAAAGGAGGAGCAGTTATGCCGGGTAAGGTAAGAGTGATACCGTCTAATACAAATGAGCCAATGAAACACGTTGTTATTTATGCTCGTGTGAGTTCAAATAGTATGGAACAGCTGGATAGTTTGAAAGCACAAATTTCTGGTCTTACGAAGTTTGTTTCCGGACAAAGAAATTGGAAACTTGTTGATATTCATATAGATATTGCTTCCTCTAAAAAAGGTTCTGCTCGTCCTGCATTTCATAAAATGATAGAAGAATGTAAAGCGGGACTTACTGATATAGTTGTGGTAAAGAACATTAGCAGACTTGGAAGAGATACTGTTGAAGTCCTTGATGCAATAAACACTTTAAGAGAGTCACAAGTGCGAATTATTTTCAAACAAGAAGAGTTGGATACATTAACAGTGGGAAGTTCATTATTGATATCAACCATTGAAGCATGTACACAAGCAGAGAATGAGTCACGTAGCGCAAACATTAAATGGGGAATAAAACAGAGAGCCAGTAACGGCAGCTTAGGTTTTTATCGTAGAAAATGCTATGGCTATGATAAGGGCGAAAACGGTGATCTTGTAATCAATGAAGAACAGGCAGCAATCGTTAGACTGATTTTTGATTTGTATCTTGGTGGTAAAAGCATATTAGGTATCGTCAAAGAACTTAAAGAGAGAGATATTAAATCTCCTACAGGAAAAGACAACTGGCCGAAACGTTCAATAGAAGAAATTCTCAGTAATGAAAAGTACATAGGCATTGTAGTAGTTAATGTAGGTGGCGAAGAAGGTCAGATTTATAAGTTAAATAATGCTCATATGGAAATCATCTCAAAAGAAAAATTTAACGCTGTTCAGGAAGAAAAACTGAAACGCAGTAATGTTATTGTTGATGAGAGCGGAACACACAGAAGTGGTAAGAAATATAGTTCTAAAAAGGCATAACCAACACAATTTTTTGCTGAATATTAAACAGATATTTGTGTTCTATATTACTTGATAATATCTAAGAAAAGAGTGATATATGTTACTACCATAATAAACTGGAGGAACATATATGCTTTATTTAAGACATTTGAAAGATGATGGAACAATGATGTTTTTTCCATTGAATCCAGATGAACTTTATTACAAATGTGAGAAATGTGGAAAGATTATTGAAGTAGAAGATATTACGGGATTTGCCTTTGATGAAAAGACTTGTTTAGGTGATTACATTTGTCCAGAATGTATGGCCGAAATTGAGGAAGAAGAGGAATTGCAATCAGAGGAAGAATTTCAGAATCGATTTGAAGAAGCATTAAGAAAGGCTGGATTAAGAAAATAGCCTACTTTCAGAATGCTTGATGAAGGTATTAGAAACACGTGCCAAAATTAGCGAAAACTTCGATAAACAAAGGGTTTTAGATGTGTTTTGTCATAACTGTGAAAATAGGCTAATATTTTCATGTGGAGTGCGTAGTAATGTTGACCAAGGGTTAAGTGCGAGCAAGTGAATATGGCTTAAAATACGGCTTTTTTCGGTGTTTTTGCATTAAAAACAAGACACTGAAAAATCCCCGAAAAGTACCGTAAAACCTTGTGATTTTTATAGTTGGATAGACAGAAGTATTGAGAATAGGTTGGGCAAACAAGAATGTTTATTCCTTATTTTATGAAAATCAAAAGGAAATTAGGCTAATAATCATATGCGATAAACAGTAAAATGAGTAGCCTATTTAGAAAGGAGGAGCAGTTATGCCGGGTAAGGTAAGAGTGATACCGTCTAATACAAATGAGCCAATGAAACACGTTGTTATTTATGCTCGTGTGAGTTCAAATAGTATGGAACAGCTGGATAGTTTGAAAGCACAAATTTCTGGTCTTACGAAGTTTGTTTCCGGACAAAGAAATTGGAAACTTGTTGATATTCATATAGATATTGCTTCCTCTAAAAAAGGTTCTGCTCGTCCTGCATTTCATAAAATGATAGAAGAATGTAAAGCGGGACTTACTGATATAGTTGTAGTAAAGAACATTAGCAGACTTGGAAGAGATACTGTCGAAGTACTTGATGCAATAAACACTTTAAGAGAGTCACAAGTGCGAATTATTTTCAAGCAAGAAGAGGTGGATACTTTAATTTGTATTTAAGCGGTAAAAGCATTTTGGGCATAATTAAAGAACTTAAGAAGAGAAATATTAATTCACCTACCGGAAAAGATAACTGGTCAAAACGTACTATTGAAGAAATAATAAGTAATGAAAAGTAAATAGGTATTGCAGTAGTGAATGTGGATAGCGAAGAAGGTCAGATTTACAAGTTAAATAATGCTCATACGGCAATTATTTCAAGAAAAATGTTTGATGCTGTTCAGAAAGAAAAGTTAAAACGAAGCAATTTGGTTACAGAAGAAAACGGAACATATAGAAGTAAAACGAAATATAGTTCAGTGAAGAAATAGAAAATTTCAATTTTTCTGTTGATTAGAATTGATAAAAGTTATGAAAATACGAGGATAATAAAAATGAAAATCGCTACTTGGAATGTAAGAGGAGGGGCTGCCCTTCCTTGGTATAAGAATAGTAAAATTAGTGAAGAAACTGTTGATAAAATAATGGATGAGGAAGCAGATATATTTGTGATTACCGAAATAGTTCTTGCATCTGGTTGGGATTATCTTGAGAAAAAAATGAAGGAAAACAATTATGTGTGGTTTTCATCGTTTGTTTCAGGAAGTAATGGGTTTTTGATTCTGGTTAAGAAAAAGCTAATAGATGATGTTGGAAACTTGGCAAACAATCTTTGGTGGGAAAACGAAACCTTGCAGATCTATAATGATATAGGGCTAATGAAGGTGTCTTTTAAAATGAGTAATGATAAGAATTGTACGGTATGCGGTTTTAGGATGCTCATTGGCAATAATAAAGGTAAGGCGCAGTATGATGACATGAGAAAAATTCTTTACAAAAAGGTCTTGCCTATAGCGGAAGAGTGCTATTTGGAAAATGATGTGGTAATATTTGCAGGAGATTTTAACAATGCAAGATATCTGGAGGATTATAAAGGAAAAGATCAAATAAACTACAATTGGCAGATTCTAAAGTCGAAATTTGAAAATATAGGGTATGAGCTGCTTGATGTAGATGATCAAGGAAACCCGATTAATACTAAGTTGACTCCCCCAGCCTCACCAATTGACCATATCTTTGCTAAAGGATTTATTAAACAAACATGTAAAGTGTTGCCACAATCAGAAGGTTATGATCATGTAATTTTATTGGCGGAAGGAATAGTTGGCAGTTCTGAAAATTGAAATTTTTTCGTGCTGTTAATGTATACAAATTATATTGATTGAAAAGAT
>JBJEPA010000207.1:0-4983 GCA_051880995.1 Ruminococcus sp. | reverse complement strand
AGCAGTTGCCTGCACCGTCAACAAACATATCATTTGCATATAAAATCGGCCAATCCTTGCCGGTGTAGTGAGGAATTCTTGGGTTCAATTCTGTATAAGAATTCTTAACATAATCATAGCAAACCTTTAGCTTTTTCGACTTGCTCATATTTTTGTTAGTGATTTTTGCAACTATCTTCAATGCTCTGAACAATGTACGGTCAGATTTTGATGAAACCTTAGTTGCCTTTCCCATAATTACATTCCAGTCTTTTCCCTTGTAGGTTATTCCGTTACTGTATTTAGGGTCAATTATACCGTTCTTTCCGGCATAGTACCAACCGGCTTTTTTCGAGCCAACAACGCAATTTTTCTTAAGAACACCCGAAGAGCCGAAGTAATACTTATTACCGTTTATTGTCTGAAAACCTGTTTTCATGATGCCATTTTTAAAACAGTATTTATTTTTTCCTACAGCTATTATACCGTTTGCTATACTTCCGTTATAGTAATACTTTGTTTTTGGAATATAGTAGCTTATACACTTGCCGTCCTTATCAATGCAACGAAGTGTGTATGAATATATGTTATTATCTTTAACAGAAGTATCAACGTAAGAGTTGCCCGAGGTTATGTCAGCAAGTATTTTCCATGATGATCCGAATGTCTTTCTGTAAAGTCTGTATCCAGAAGCACCAGAAACATTCTCCCACTGGATAAGGCTTCCGTTGTTTTTCTTTGTAACACTTGAAATCTTAGGAGGTGCAATAAAAAGGTTTGAATTACCGTTATTATTGTACCCACTTAAAGATTTCCCTTTTTTGTCAAGACATCTGACTGTGTAGGTATATTTTGTACCATTTTTAAGCTTATCGTGGGTAAAACTTGTAGAGGTTGTTATGCCAAGACTTTTCCACTCTTTGTTTCTTCCAAGATAATACACTCTATATTTTGAAGCACCTTTACACTTTGCCCAGCTGATTTTTGAACCTGTTGCAGTGTTTTCGATCCTGCTGATTGACGGTGCTTTTACATATGTGATTCTTTTTCCGCTATTGTAGTGACTTACAATCTTACTGTTTGAATCAAGACATCTTATCGTATATATATAGTTTACACCAGAGGTCACATTCTTGTCTAAATAATACTCGCCGTCAGCATCTCCTATACACATCCAGCCTGTGTTATTTGTCTTTCTGAAAATGCGGTAGCTGTCAATTCCGGTAACTTTATTCCACTTAACTTTTACGCCACCGAAAACATTTTCAAGGGAGCTGATTACAGGCGGTGCATAGAATGTATTTTCATATCCCTGCGCACAATAACTACCGATAAAATTATAGTTTGCATCAAGTGCCCTTACGGTGTAGATATATGTTGTTCCGTTTTTAAGTGAAGTATGTGCGTAGCTTAAGGTTGTGCTCTCGCCCACACACTCCCATTCTGTGCCGTTAAGCACATAGAGTAAGTAACTTGCTGCCCCCGAATACTCACTCCAACTCACCTTAGTACCGTTGGAAGTATTTTCAAAGCCTGTTATCTCCGGATAATCAGGAATTACAGGTTCTTCCGTTTTTTCCTCATCGGTAAGGGTATCAGCCGACGTTTTAACCAAAAAATTGTCAGGTATTTCAACTGCAAAACAGCTGACAATCCCTGTTGTCGCTATAAGAAAAGCAAGTATTGTCGAACTAAAAATAGATAAAAATTTTTTCATTCTCTCCATCTCCCCATCTAAACTATTTTTCAGGCGACATAAAATAAGTTTTTTTGCAAAAATTCATATTAATTATAACTCATTGATTTTGCAATGTAAATAGTGCAAATAATTTTTTTACATTTTCTCCCATACAATCCTATATTCTTCAAAACAAGCAAACATAATTATTTGATTTTACACCAGCTCATACCACTACTTCAATTTTATTAACAAGATACAAAATTTCATCCTTATTTTTGACTTTGCCATTTCCCACATTTCTACTATATTTTCAATTTATACAAATACCGCAGATCAAAAAAAGCTCGACTTTCGCCGAGCTTTCTTTTTTCCGTAATTGGACAATCACATCTTAAATTTTACTGTGTACCACTTGTTAGAATAATTTTTTCCGGAAACCTTTGTGTAGGCGCTTAATCTTACATAGCAGGTTTTGCCCTTTTTAAGTCCTGTTAAGGTAGCTGTGTTTTTGCTGTTCTTCACAGTCTTTGCACCCTTGTAACTTTTGTTTGTTGCAAGCTGTACTGTGTAACCGCTTGCACCGGCAAGGGATTTCCAAGTGATTTTAGCCTTTGTTGTTCCGGTTTTCTTCACCTTTGAAACATCCTTTGAAGTAAAATTCCTTGGTGCGGAAACAATCTTTGTCTTTACATATGCAGACTTGTAATTTCCGTTTTCACTTGCCTTTACGGTGATATAGGCATATCCACCGCCTTTTACTGTAACCTTACCTGTTGAAGATACCACAGCCACATTCTTGTTACTACTTGTATATGTCAGCTTTGTCTTTGCCTTTGGGTTAAGATTAAAGGTCTTTCCTGCTGATGTAACATACTGGGTTTTAACCCCTGTTACCTTCTGTGTAGCCTTGCCTACAGTAATTTTAACAGTTGCAGTAGCGGAAGTGTAATTTTCTGTTTCCTCTGCAGTAACAGTAATTGTTGCAGTTCCTGCACCCTTGATTGTAACTGTGCCGTCTGCTGAAACCTCTGCAACACTTGTGTTGTCACTTACATAAGAAAGTGCTGTTTCTGCCTTTGCGTTGAGGTTGAATGGTTTTGAACCATAAGTTAATTTATAATCCTGCTTATCAACACTAACCTCTTGACCTACTTTGTTTACAGTAATTTCTGCTGTTGCAGTTGCAGATTTATAATTAGCTGTTTCCTCTGCTGTGATTGTGATTGTTGCTTTTCCGGCACCCTTAATTGTAACTATACCGTCAGCTGAAACTTCTGCAACACTTGTATTGTCACTTGCATAAGAAAGAGCTGTTTCTGCCTTTGCGTTAAGGTTGAATGGTTTGTCACCGAATGATACATCATACTTTGATTCAAAGCCTGTTAACTCTTGGACTGCCTTATTTACAGTAATTTCTACTGTTGCTGTTGCTGTGTAGTAATTAGCTGTTTCCTCTGCTGTGATTGTAATTGTTGCACTTCCTGCACCCTTAATTGTAACTGTACCGTCTGCTGAAACCTCTGCAACACCTGTATTGTCACTTGCATAAGAAAGAGCTGTTTCTGCCTTTGCGTTGAGATTTAATGGTTTGTCACCGAATGATACATCATACTTTGATTCAAAGCCTGTTAACTCTTGGCTTGCTTTGCTTACTGCAATCTCTACTGTTTCTGTTGCAGAGTTATAATTTTCTGTTTCTTCTGCTGTAATTGTAATAGTTGCACTTCCTGCACCCTTGATTGTAACTGTACCGTCTGCTGAAACTTCTGCAACACTTGTGTTGTCACTTGCATAAGAAAGAGCTGTTTCTGCTTTTGCGTTAAGGTTAAATGGCTTGTCGCTAAGTGTTACATCATACTTTGGCTCAAATCCTGTAATCTCTTGACTTGCTTTGCTTACTGCAATCTCTACTGTTTCTGTTGCAGAGTAGTAAAGTGGAGTTTCTTTTGCCGTGATTGTAATAGTCGCTGATCCGACACTATTAATTGTTACTGTACCGTTAGATGAAACTTCTGCAACGCTTATGTTGTCACTTGAGTATGAAAGTGATGTTTCTGCTTTTGCATTGAGGTTAAATGGCTTGTCACCGTATTTTACTTCATATTTTTGCTCAAATCCGATAATATCCTGATTGATCTTTTCAATATCATCCAAGGAAACAAAACTAAACTCATTGTCCCTTGCATATTTCTCGGCAGACGCACCATTATAACCATAAATGGTGAAATCATCGATTCTGTAATAACAATAATCATCAGCAAAATCATTGAAAGCATAATAATATCCAAAAGCATAATTCCCAATATTAGCTACACTGGCGGGGATTATTACACTGGTTAAGTTTGTGCAGCCCAAAAATGCATAGTTTTCAATGTCTGTTACGCTGTTAGGAATCGTTACACTGGTTAAGCTTATACAAGCATCAAATGCACACTTTCCAATGTATGCTACGCTATCGCCGATTGTAACACTTGATAATCCTAAGCAATAACTAAAAGCATCCTGTCCAATGCTTATTACGCTGTCGCCGATTATTACACTTGTTAAACTTGTGCAATTTTCAAAAGCACTTTCTCCAATGCTTATTACGCTATCGCCAATTATTACACTTGTTAAACTTGTGCAATTTTCAAATGCACTTTCTCCAATGTCTGTTACTCTGTTAGGGATCGTTATACTGATTAAGCTTGAGCAATGGAAAAATGCCCAATTCCCAACGCTTGTTACACTGTCGGGGATTGTTACATTGGCTAAGCTAGTGCAACCGTTAAACGCACTACTTCCAATGCTTGTTACACTGTTACCTAATGTCACACTATTTAAGCTTGTGCAATCCATAAATGTATAATTTCTAATGCTTGTTACGCTGTTAGGGATTGTTATTTCAGTTAAGCTTGTACAACCCCTAAATGCATCAGCTCCTATGTTTGTTATGCTGTTAGGAATCGTTACACCGGTTAAGCTTTTACAATCGTAAAATGTACGTTTACCAATGTCTGTTACACTGTTAGGAATCGTTACACCGGTTAAGCTTGTACAACCACTAAATGCATACTCTCCAACGCTTGTCACATTGCTTGGAATTATAAAAGATTTATCTTTCTTTCCTACAGCATATTGTATAAGCATGGTTTGTGATTTGTTGTATAAATCACCATTTAACGAAGAATAAGTTTGATTATTTTCATCAACTTCTATTTTTATTAAGCTTGTACAACCGTAAAATACACTTTTGCCAACGCTTGATACACTAACAGATACTTTTACACTAGCTAAGCTTGTACAACCCCAAAATGCACTTTCTCCAATGCTTGATACATTGT
>JBJEPA010000206.1:0-19733 GCA_051880995.1 Ruminococcus sp. | reverse complement strand
TCTAAATATTATAAAAAATGTTTGTGAGTGGGTAATTAATCTTCTTACAAGAATGCACCTTATGAAAAAGAGAAGAAAAAAGCTAAACAAGCTTTATAAGATGATGGATGAATACAAGGAATGTGCAAAGATAATAAAGCAGAGTCCTGTAATAGTTGCAGTTGCATTTTTGTTTAATCTTTTCCAGCGAATTTCAATTTTAGGCGTTACATACTGCGTGTATATGGGAAGCGGACAAAGGGGACACTCCTTTATTGATTTGATGGTAATGCAGGGGTATGTACTTGTGGGAAGTAACAGTATTCCAATTCCGGGTGCTGTTGGAATTGCGGATTACCTGTTCCTTGACGGATTTAAAAATATCTTCGATAATCCTGTGAACGGAGAAATTATCAGTAGGGGTATATCTTTCTATGTGTGTATCATTTTGTGCGGTGGCTTAACTCTTGCGCACCATGCCCGACTTATGTACAAAATGAAGAAAGGAAAAGAGGGTTAAAATGTTAGGCTTTTATAATTATACGGTAGTTCTTACCTACATATCTTTGTGTTCTGCGGTAACAGGAATTTTCACCGCCATTGCAGGAACAGGACATCCCTTTATAGCCACAGCCTGCCTTATGGTATGCGGGTGCTGTGATGCCTTTGACGGAATGGTGGCAAGGAGCAAAAAGGACAGAACCGACCTTGAAAAAAGGTTTGGAATTCAGATAGACTCCCTTGTTGACTTAATCGCTTTTGGTGTTTTGCCTTGCGCCATCTGTTATGCTTGCTATATGAGTCATCATTTGGATGGTTTTATTCTCAGCGACAAATTGGAATTTTTAAAGCCAATAGCCGCTGTTAAAATACCAATCTTCTTCATTGTATTTTGTTTGTTTGTTTTGGCAGCGCTTATTCGCCTTGCATATTTTAATGTTATGGAGGAGGAACGTCAGAAAACTACTGATGAAAAGATGAAGTTTTATCAAGGCCTTCCTGTAACATCAGCCTGTCTTATTTTTCCAACGATTATGCTGATTCAGTATATGGTGGGCAAATCCTTTGACATCTCACCATATTACGTTGTTGCTCTGTTAATTACAGCAATTTTATTTGTCAGCAAAATCCGTATCAAAAAGCCCGGAATGAAAGGTATTTTGATTATGGTAGGTATAGGCGCAGTTGAATTTGTACTTTTGTTAATTTTCAGAATTTGTTATGGACACTAAAAAGACTATTGATTTAAACAACTTAAAAAAGGACAACGCACTAAAGTTTTTGTACGAAAATCCATTTGGCAGAATAATCCTCAAGGGGGTTACTCTGCCTTTTGTTTCTTCTGTAGTGGGGAAATATATGAGCAGTTCCCTTTCTAAGGGAAGAATCAAAAAATTCATTTCTGCCAACGGAATTAATATGGAGGAGTACGAGGACAGGGGTTTTCATTCCTTTAACGACTTTTTCACAAGAAAAATTAAGGAGGGAAAAAGACCCTTGCCACGGGACAAGGAGGTGCTTTTCTCCCCTTGTGACGGCAAGCTGAGTGCATACAAAATAGATAAAGATACAGTTTTGCCTGTTAAGGGCAGTCACTACACCGTAAGTCAGCTCATTAACAACAATGAATTGGCAGAAAAATACAGCGACGGCTATTGCCTTGTTTTCAGGCTGTCTGTTGACGACTACCACCGTTACAGCTACATTGACGGCGGAATTAAGGAAGAAAATGTAAAAATAAAGGGCAGACTTCACACAGTTCAGCCAATTGCCCTTGAAAAATCCCCTGTGTTTATCCAGAACAGCAGGGAATATACAGTTATGCACACCGAAAATTTTGGCGATGTTGTACAGGTTGAGGTTGGGGCTTTAATGGTGGGAAAAATCAAAAACCATCAGGGAAAAGGCAGGATGATTCGTGGAGGAGAAAAGGGAATGTTCCTCTTCGGCGGTTCCACAATTATCCTTTTGCTAAGTTCCCGTGATGTTCAGATTGATGAGTTGTTTTTTGAAAACACAAAAAATCACCTTGAAACCGTAATCAAGCTTGGCGAACCCCTGGGGAGGAAAAGAAAATGACCTTCCTGTACTTAATGGCAGTAGTGATGTGGCTGGTGATTATAATTGTCCACTTTACCATACGACGACAAAGCCGACTTGCAAAAAAGAGCAAGGAAAATAATGCATTGTACTTAACCGGCAAGGCATACCTAAAACTCCACAGCGACGGGGTTATTTCATCCCTTTATGTAAAAGATGAAAAAATTGCCGATGATGTGTTGGAATACAGCAACGGCATTTTTAAGATAAAATTTAAAACAATATTTTCCTCATTTTATCTCAACAAGTTTACCAATAAAGTAATCAAAAATGAGGAGGATAAACAAAATAATAATATTTAAGGAAACACTGAATAAATCACTTCACACATCTTGTTTGCATATTTTCCGCCAGTTTGCCCAAAAAATACTCGCAATGCGTCAGCATTCCTGCGTTTTTTTGAACAAACTGACGAAAAATCTGACGGCACAATATGTGCAAATGATTTAATCAGTGTTTCCTTAATTTATATTCCCTCTGTGTAACAATGTCATAAACTTAAGGAAATCAGCAACACTGTCATGACCAGCCACACTCTGTCATTCCGAGCTTGTCGAGGAATCCCCCACCTCTACCACTGATTTTGTCAGGGAAATCATACTTTCCTGTAACCTGACAGTATTGACTTATGCACAACTGCTATCCTTTCAGATTCCTCGGTCACTTTGTTCCCTCGGAATGACAGGGTGAGGATACATACTGCGGTGTGTAAATATTCTTAAGTTGACGGCTCTCCCTCTGTGTAAGGATTTTTCTTGCACAGGGGGTTTTATTTCTTGATTTAAAAAATGTGTAAATGGTTTGGGTATTTTTCTTTATTCAATTACATTTCGGTAAAGAACTTTGATTGTCTGATAAGCATTTGATGTTCTTCCAATAGAATAACACAATACATAGTAGCAAGTACTAATACTACTGCAATTATTACAGCGATTAATAGTTTAATGTATTTGCCGGTTTTTAGCCTTTTAATTACACCGGAAAAATCGGTAGCAGAAAGATATTCCCCTACTACATCAATAGGGTTTCCGTAGTTCTCATAAAGCTCTTCCTTTGTTGTTGCGTTGGATTCTTCGCAGTAATCTTCTATATCCTTGCTCAGTTCTTTTATGTATTTTCTTTCCTGCTTTCCCTTAACAGGGAACATAGCCTTTACTTCCCTTATGTATTCCTTACATAGCTTATTCATTGTCCTTATCCTCCTTATTTATTCTATGATATTACTTCTTCAACAATAGCAACCTCTTCGTCCATTATTGTTTCGTGCCATTCCCATGTTGAAACACCATATATAGTGGAAAGGACTAATATTACTGCAATTAATACAGCAATTAATGATTTAATATATTTGCTGATTTTCAGCCTTTTAATAACGTAGGAAACACCGGTAGCGGAAAAGTATTCCACTACTACATCAACGGGATTTCCGTAGTTTTCATAAAGCTCTTCCTTTGTTGTTGCGTTGGATTCTTCGCAGTAATCTTCTATATCCTCGCTCAGTTGTTTTATGTATTTTCGTTCCTTCTTTCCTTTGACAGGGAACATAGCCTTTACTTCTTTGATGTACTCCTTGCACAGCTTATTCATTGTCCTTATCCTCTCTATGTTCAGTTAAAGTTGAAAGTATGTTTTCAACACCCCTGTATGCGTCACGAAAGTTGTTTAATAATTGATTGTAATATTCCTTGCCCTCTTCCTCGATATGATAATAAATCCTTGTTCTCCTCTTGCCCACAAGTTTTGAATAGTGGGTAATTTTACACTCATTTTCAAGCTTGTAGGTAACAGCATAAATGGTGTTTTGAGAAATCGCAAGGCATCCGTCGGAAAATTCCTTTATGTACTTAACAATCTCATAGGCATAGCTATCGTGGTCATTCAAAATTGCCAGAATAAGAATTTCTGTTATTCCGCTGAAAAAATTATTTTTAGTACCCATAAAACACCTTCTACATTCCATAACAATACCTTAATTATACTTAAAAATATTAATTTTTCAATATTCTAAATTACAAAATATTGTTGACAAGATTTATTATAGGGTGGTAATATGAAAACAGGATAACTTAATCATAATTAGTATTGTATTTTTTACACGTTTAACAAAAAGTTAACCGTTTATACATTAATTATATTCACTTTGTTATTTCAAAGTGCTAAAATATGGATATAAGATAAAAATATACTTTTCTAATCAAATAAGGTGATAAAAATGGTTAAATAAGTTTTTGCAGAGTAAAATTTATTAATAAAGGGGATTTTATAGAATGAAAAAGACATTATCTATTATATCAATATGCTTAGCATTTTTAGTGGCGTCGTTTTCTGCGGTGTTTGCAGTAGATAACGATGAATTACAAAATAATGTTGAAATTAAGAACAATACAGTTCCGGTAATGTCAGAACCTGTTATGGTAGATACACCGGAAGAATTACAAGAACTTTCTCCAACAACAAACTTTACAGTTGCCAAGTTAGGTCAGGTTGGCGAATATAGCTTGTACTACAATGTAACAGAGTATTATCAATACTTAGATTATAATGTTATAATCGGTGAATATGTATTTGATTGCTTTGCACAGCAAGAACCTTCTGACTTAGGTCTATATATTGTTGGTAATGGTAAGGCTTATGCTTTAGCTGATGCATATCAAAGATTAAAAATTAATATGGATACTGTATATGAACTAATTAAGTGTAATGATATTCAATACAACTTTACTGTAGAAAGGTCAGTGCCAACAACTGTAACAGAACCTACGGAATATCATAATGTTTATTATTATTTAAGAGGTGCAACTTCTACTAATAAAGCAACTATAGCAGGTGACCATTACAATACAGTTATCAAGCCGGAAATTCCTTATGAAATCGACTATATTGTAGTTACTGTAAATAATAAGGAAAGAACAGTATCTAAAAATGCAGACGGTTCCTATACTGTTGATTTAGATAATATTGATGGTGACATTAATATTTTTGTTAGTGCTACTTTTGAAAAAGCTCCAAATACATCTGTTGTTGCTTATGGATGTGAAGTTAAGTATGATTTAAATAATGTTACATCATCTAATATGACAAATGATGCTTGGATGAATTATAGGACAGTTATCACCCCAAAGACCGGTTATGTTATTACAAATATCAGTGCCACAATTAATGGAAAAAATGTTGGTAAGATTACAAAGAAAAACGGTACATATGAAATCTTTGTAGAGTATATTCAAGGACCGTTACTCATTAAGGCAGATGCAAAAAGTGTAAAAATTGATACACCAAACGAATTAGAAAAGCTATATCCTAATAGAATTCTATCGGTTGCTAATTTAGGTAAGGTTGGTAATTACAATTTATACTATCAGATTTCAGATTATTATCAGTTCTTAAATAAGGATATAAGAATTGGTAACTATATGTTTAATTGTTATCAGCAAGAAATGCCATATGATTTAGGACTATATATTGTTGGCAATGGTAAGGCATATACATTGAAAGATGATTATGATAAGCTAAATATTAATATGGATGAGGTATATTCACTCATTAATAAAACTGACTTACATTATAATTTTACTGTTACTAAGGTAGCACAAGAAAAACTTTCAGCAACTAACGTTTGCCTAAAGTCAGGTGCTGTAAAGACTATTAAGGTGCTTAATGGTAAAGTTAAAAGCTATAAGGTTGCTAATAACAAGGTGGCTAAAGTAGATAGTAAGGGTGTTATTACCGGTTTAAATAAGGGTAAAACAACAGTTATTGCAACTCTAAAGGACGGCAACAAGCTAAATTGTAAGGTAAATGTTACTACTGAACCAAAATTGTCCAAAACAGTTGTTACTGTGAATGAGGGTAAAACTGCGGTAGTAAAGTTAAGCGGTAAGGTGTCAACAATAGACAACAAATATACAAACACAAAGATTGCAAAAATCAATTCAAAGGTAAGTACCTCAATCCTTAAGATTAAGGGAATTAAAAAGGGTGAAACAACATTGAAAATTAAGGTTAACGGTGTAAAAACCCTAAGTTTGAAGGTAAAAGTTAAATAGCAAATTGCAAAACAAGAGAGCCAAGGGAAACCTTGACTCTCTGTTTTTATGTTTTGCGGTTATAAGCCTTTGTTAGGCATAAAAACAACCGTACCGTATAAAATATCTATACAGTACGGTAAAATTCTTAAATATTAATCCTTATCTTCAAGCTCTTTATATACCTTTTTAAATGTGTTAATTACATATTGTGCATCGTCAAAGCTCATTTTGCTGTTCATAGGCAGGGTGAGCTGATTTTTGTGCATATTGTAGGCATTTGGATAATCAATAATGTCAAATCCCCTTGTCTTGTAGGCTGTCAGCATTGGCAAAGGCTTAAAGTGTACATTACACACAACTCCGTTTTCAGCCATTTTGCTGTAAAAGCTGTTGCGGTATTCTGCCGATTTACCTAAAAATCTTACAAAGTACAAGTGACCTGAGGAACGACTGTTTTCGTCGTGGTGATTAAGCACCTGAATATCCATATCCTTAAATGCTTCATTGTACATATCAATCATCTTGTGACGCTTGTCCAATATTTCCTCATATCTTTCAAGCTGAGCAAGTCCCATCGCCCCTAAAACATCAGGCATATTGCACTTGTATTGTGTATCCACTACATCATATTCCCAGGAAGTGCCCTGATTTTTTGCAAAAGCATCCTTTGTCTGACCATGGAGGGAGAGGAGCATATACTTTTTATAAAGAGCCTCATTGTCAATTCCCTTGTGGTTTCTCCAGGTTACTGCACCACCCTCGGCGGTGGTCATATTTTTAACAGCGTGGAAAGAGAAGTTTGTAAAGTCGGCAACAGAGCCACATGGTTTGCCATTTTGTGTAGCACCAAAGGCGTGAGCGCCGTCAGCCATAACAATTATTCTCTTATAAGCGTCCTGCAAAGGACTGTTTGGAACAAAAAGATCCCTTTTGCTCCTTACGATTTCAAAGATTTTATCGTAGTCGCACATAACACCAGCAAGGTCAACAGGAATGATAACCTTGGTCTTTGGGGTGATTGCACGAGCAAGCTTGCTGTAATCCATTTCGTATGAATTTTCTTTGCAATCAATAATCACAGGGGTTGCACCCACGTGGTAAATTACCGATGCAGATGCTGTGTAGGTGTAGGCAGGTACTATAACCTCGTCCCCCGGTCCTACTCCCAAAATACGCAGAGTCATCTCTGCACATGCTGTCTGAGAGCTAAGGCAAACAGCCACATCGGTGTTGCACCACTTGGCTATTTCCTTTTCAAAAGCTTTTGTTTTTGGTCCGGTAGTAATCCACCCCGATTTTAACACCTCAACAACGGCATCAATCTCTTTTTGTGAAATATCGGGAGGAGAAAAAGGTATGTTTCTCATAAGAATATTCCTCGCTTAATTTAGGACTTGCTTAATAATTGACAAATAACTCATTAGTAGATATTTTCGCAAATCTGCATTGAGTTATTTATTGAACAATCCATATCCATTTATAACCAAAATCGACTTTTATTATACTACTAATATTTAAAAGTGTAAAGTGATATTTTTTTCGATGTATTTAGATGTATTTATACTATAAAGCCACCGCTGACATTGAGAATTTGTCCTGTGATGTAGTCAGCCTCTTTGCTTGCAAGAAAACTTACCGACTTTGCTATATCCTCTGGTGTACCCAACCTTTTAAGCAAAGTTCTATCTTTCAAATCATTTAGTGTTTCCTTGTCAAAAATTTTTGTCATATCAGTTTCAATCACGCCGGGGCATATGCAGTTTACAGTTATTTTGCTGGGTGCAAGCTCTTTTGCAAGGGATTTTGTAAACCCTATAAGTCCTGCCTTGGCTGTGGAATAGTGAACCTCACAGCTTCCTCCTGTAATACCCCACATTGAGCCTATATTTATTATTTTGCCATACTGCCTCTCTATCATTCTTGGAATTACACATTGTGTGCAGTTAAAGGCTCCGTCAAGGTGGGTACTTAGCATTGTTTTCCATTCATCTTCACCAATGGAGCGAAAGTCTCTTTGGGTGCTGATTCCGGCATTGTTAACTAAAACAGTTATTGTACCAAGGTCGCTCTGGATTTTCTCCGTCATTTCTTCAACTTCGTTTCGGTTTTTAACATCCGCCTTGTAGGCACAGGCAGGGACAGAAAAATCTCTCATAATTTGTGTGGCAAGCTCCTTGGCTGACTTTTCGCTTTTTACATAGTTAATTGCCACAGCGTATCCGTTTTTTGCAAATTCCAAGGCGGTTGCTCTCCCAATTCCTCGTGAACCACCTGTTATTAGTGCTGTATTCATAGTTCTATTTATATCCCTAAAAAAGGCATTGGTTTCCCAACGCCTTTTGTTGATTGAAGTTTATTTCTTCTTTTTAAAGCTGTCCTTAAGGCTTACACTTCTGTTGAACACAAGGTGATTTTCATTGCTTTCCTTGTTGTCAATGCAGAAGTAACCCAGCCTCATAAACTGAAAATGAATGTTGTTATTTTCTTTAATAGATGCTTCAATTTTGCAGTCCTTAAGGGTTACAAGACTTTCAGGATTGATGTAGTCCAAGAAGTTCTTGTCACCTGTGTCAGGCTCCGGGTCTGTAAACAGGTTGTCGTACAGGTTTACTGTTGCAGGAACATAGTTGTTTGCGTCAACCCAGTGTATAGTACCCCTTACCTTTCTGCTGTCGGGGGCATTTCCACCCTTTGTTTCAGGGTCGTACTCTGCATAAACAGTTGTCACATTCCCCTCATCATCCTTTTCACAGCCTGTGCAAGTTACAAGATAAGCAGACTTAAGTCTTACTTCGTTGCCCGGGTACAGCCTTTGGTACTTCTTTACAGGCACTTCCATAAAGTCGTCGCTTTCAATGTAACATTCACGGGAGAATGTGATTGTTCTCTCTCCGTCCTCCGGGTGGTTAGGGTTGTTTTCTACAGTAAAGGTTTCTGTTTTGCCCTCGGGATAATTGGTGATTACCAGTTTAATAGGTCTTAAAACGCCCATAAGTCTTTGTGCAGAGTCGTTAAGGTCATTCCTAAGGCAATGCTCCAAAAAGCTGTATTCAACTGTGGAGTTAACCTTTGCAACGCCGATTTGCTCGCAGAAATCTCTTATAGACTTTGGTGTGTAGCCACGTCTTCTCAGTCCGCAAAGGGTAGGCATTCTTGGGTCGTCCCAACCCTTAACATAGCCCTCTTCAACCAAAGCTCTAAGCTTTCTCTTGCTCATAACGGTGTTGTTTATGCCAAGTCTTGCAAATTCAATCTGTCTTGGTTTTGAAGGACTTGAAATGTTTTCAATTACCCAGTCGTAAAGAGGTCTGTGACTTTCAAATTCCAAGGTGCAAAGCGAGTGGGTAATGCCCTCAATAGCGTCTTCAATAGGGTGGGCAAAGTCATACATTGGATAAATGCACCAATTGTCACCTGTTCTGTGGTGGTGCATATGGTTAATGCGGTAGATAACAGGGTCACGCATATTAAAGTTGCCGGAGGCAAGGTCAATTTTTGCCCTAAGGGTCATGCTTCCGTCTTCAAATTCTCCCTCCTTCATACGGCGAAAAAGGTCAAGGCTCTCTTCAATAGGTCTATCCCTATAAGGACTTTTTGCAGGAGTTTTAAGGTCGCCCCTGTATTCCCTCATTTGCTCTGCATTAAGCTCACAAACATAGGCAAGACCCTTTTTAATCAGTTCAACGGCATATTCATACATCTGCGGAAAATAGTCAGAGGCATAGTAAAATCTGTCGCCCCAGTCAAAACCAAGCCACTTGATGTCCTCTTTGATGGCATCAACATACTCAACATCCTCTTTTGTAGGGTTGGTGTCGTCCATGCGCAGATTACACATACCCTTGTACTTTTCAGCAGTGCCAAAGTCGATGCAAATCGCCTTGGCGTGGCCTATGTGTAGATATCCGTTTGGTTCAGGAGGAAATCGTGTGTGTACAGTTTTTCCCTCATATTCACCACCGGGTGCAATATCCTCGTCAATAAAAGTATGGATAAAGTTACCCGCCATTATTTCTTCGTTGTTCTTTATTTCCTCTGCCATAATGCCCCTCACTTAAAAAGTTATATATACGATGATTATATCACAAATCCAGAATTTTTCAATATATATCTATTTTATCCTATTTTTAACCGCTATATTACCTTAAAAAAGGGTGATTTTGGTTTTTAAAGGAATAAAACGAAGAATAATTTTTGCATTTTGCCTATAAAAATGACTAAAGTATTGTTGAAATATACAAAATTGCTTAAATACACTTTACTGATTTAAAGCAAAGTGGTAAAATTCATTTGTCTGAAATAGAAAAATCATTGAGGAGGAATTAACAATGAAAAAATTAATTGCACTGTTGTGTGTAGTTGCAATGGCAATCGGAATCACTGCCTGCGGCTCAACCGACAGCAACAAAGACGAATCAGAATCAAAAACATACAAAATAGGTATCTGCCAGCTGGTTCAGCATCCTGCTTTGGACGCTGCAACAGAGGGCTTTAAGGATTACCTTACAGACAAGCTTGGCAACAGAGTTGAGTTTGATGAGCAGAACGCAGCAGGTGACTCTGCAAACTGTTCAACAATCTGTAACCAGTTTGCAAGTGAAAAAGATGACCTTATTATGGCAAATGCAACAGGTGCTTTGCAGGCAGCAGTATCTGCAACAAAGGAAATTCCTATTCTGGGTACTTCCATAACAGACTACGGCTCAGCACTTGGAATTGACGGTTGGGACGGAGGCGCAACAGGCGCTAATGTTTCCGGTACAAGCGACCTTGCGCCACTTGACGAGCAGGCTAATATGGTTCAGGAACTCTTCCCGGATGCTAAGAAGGTTGGCATTATTTACTGCTCAAGTGAACCAAACTCTGTATATCAGGCAGAAACAATCACAGGCTATTTCAATGAATTAGGTATTACAGCTAAGGAATACACATTCTCTGACTCAAACGATGTAGCTTCTGTTACAAAGTCAGCTTGTGCAGACAGCGATGTTATCTATATTCCAACAGATAACACAGCAGCTTCCTGTGCAAAGGCTATCAACAATGTTGCACTTAAGGCTAAGGTGCCAATCGTGGCAGGCGAAGAGGGCATTTGCTCCGGCTGTGGTGTTGCAACACTTTCTATCAGCTACTATGACCTCGGTCAGAAGACAGGCGAAATGGCTTACAACATCCTTGAAAAGGGCGAGGACATTTCCAAGATGGAAATTCAGTCTGCACCAAAGTTTACTAAGGAGTACAACGAGGATATCTGCAAGGCATTAGGCATTGAGGTACCTGAGGGATATGAGAAGATTGAGGCTGAGTAATCGGCAGATTGCTTAGATACTAAAAACTAAAGTTTAGATGCATATGGGCAACGCAGTTATTCTGTGTTGCCCAAGCATTATATAAGCTCAAAGGTGTATAATACTAATACCTAATAAAAAGCAGACAATCTTTGCGGTCTAATTTCCACAGTACTGCGTTGTCGTCCTTGCAAGGCGTCAGCCTTGCGGCATCCTCCGCCTTGTCCTCTGAAAATTATCCTCGCAAATATAAATCTACTTTTTATTAGCTATTAGTATAAATGTATTTTTATAGTTTAGCGGTGGAAAAAGTTTGACTCTAAATACATTTATATGCTTTTGAGCGTAGAATGGAGAAATATTATGGATTCTTTAATGTCGTATTTTAGTTCGCTTAATCCACTTAATCTCCTTAATAATCTCCCGGGTGCAATAGCACAGGGTATTATTTGGGGAATAATGGCTCTTGGCGTTTACATCACCTTCAGGCTCCTTGATGTTGCCGACCTTTCTGTTGACGGTACATTTACAACAGGCGGTGCCGTAACGGTTATGCTCAGAATTGCCGGTATGCCAATCTGGGCTTGCCTGTTGGTTGCTGTTCTGGCAGGTCTTGTTGCCGGAACAATTACGGGACTGTTACATACAAAGCTGGGAATTCCTGCAATTCTGGCAGGTATCTTAACACAGATTGCCCTGTTTTCAATTAACCTGAGAATTATGGATATGTCTGCAAACAAATCCTTTAGCTTTGGTGAAGACGGTCTGTATGTAACCCTGGGCAAAATCCCACAGTCAATTATTGTATCGGCGCTGTTTGCCGCCGCTATTGTGGTTTTACTTTACTGGTATTTTGGAACGGAGCAAGGCTCTGCCCTGAGAGCAACAGGAAGCAACCACAGTATGAGCAGTGCTCAGGGTATCAATATAAACACTATGAAGGTTATCGGTCTTGCACTTTCCAATGGAATTGTAGCACTGTCCGGTGGACTTATGGCACAGTATCAGGGATTTGCAGATGTTAATATGGGCCGTGGTGCTATTGTTATAGGTTTGGCGGCTGTTATCATAGGCGAAGTGCTTGGCATGGCATTTCTGGGAAAAAGGCTCAACTTTGTGGGTAAGCTTTTATTTGTAATTGTAGGCGGAATTGTTTACTATATTGTTGTAACCATTGTTTTGTGGTTAAAGCTGAATTCAAACGATTTGAAACTGTTTACCGCAATTATTGTTGCAATCTTCCTTGCAATTCCATACTTGAAATCCCAGAGCAAAAACTCCTTTAAGAAAGCTAAGAAGAAAGGAGAAAAACAGGATGCTTGAAGTTAACAACATTGAAAAGACCTTTAATCCAGGCACAATAAATGAGAAGAAAGCACTTGACGGTGTTTCTCTCCACCTTAACCCAGGGGACTTTGTAACAATCATCGGCGGTAACGGAGCAGGAAAATCCACCCTTATGAACGCTATCACCGGCGTATGGCCTGTGGATAACGGAAGTATTATCCTTGACGGTACAAATGTTACAGGTATGCCGGAATACAAAAGGGCAAAGTATATCGGAAGAGTTTTCCAAGACCCAATGATGGGTACTGCCCCGGATATGCAGATTATAGAGAACCTGGCGCTTGCATACAGAAGAGGCAAAAAGAGAACCCTGAAATGGGGTATTACAAAGAAGGAAAAGGAGCTTTATCACGAAAAGCTTAAAATCTTAGGACTTGGCTTGGAGGACAGAATGACCTCAAAGGTTGGACTTCTCTCCGGCGGACAAAGACAGGCATTAACCTTGCTTATGGCGTCCCTCCAACAGCCAAAGCTTTTGCTACTTGACGAGCACACAGCGGCACTTGACCCAACCACAGCGGCAAAGGTTCTTGAAATTTCGGAAGAAATTATCAATGAAAATAACCTTACTGCAATGATGATTACCCACAATATGCACGATGCCATTGCCCACGGTAACAGGCTGATTATGATGAACGAGGGTAAGATTATCTACGATGTTCAGGGGGATGAAAAGAAAAACCTGACAAAAGCAGACCTTATGGCAAAGTTTGCCGAGATTGCAGGACATCAGGTTGAGTCGGATAAAATGCTTTTATCCTAAGGAAAAATTAAAATTTTTAACGGTACAGTTTAGGCTGTGCCGTTTTTGTTTAGGGCAGGTTTAGTCAAAATATTATAAAAAAAGCCGGTGGGTTGTGGTAATAAAATCACAATCTATCGGCTTTTGTAAGGATGAATTAAGTTTGAAATGAAAAATTAATGTTATGTATGTTTACTTGTCTTGCTGTTTTTGCTGACGAAGTTTTAGATATTTGTTTTTTGTAGCCATACCGCCTCTTATGTGGCGTTCACATTTGTTGATTTCCAGCACCTTTTTTACCTCTGTATAAAGAGAAGGATTTATCTTTTTCAGCCTGGAGCTTACATCCTTGTGGACAGTGCTTTTGCTTATTCCGTATTTTTTGGCGGTCTGGCGCACAGTGTCCCCGCTTTCAGCAATATGTGTTCCCAGTGTAACAGCTCGTTCTTCCACAATTCCTTTCACACATTAACCCTCCCTTTAAGGATAGTTAATGATATGCAGGGGATTTTTTGGATAGTACACGAAAGAGGCTAAAAATTATTTTCCCTTTATTGTGACCACAGCAACATCAAGGGGATTAAATAGCCTTGGAATATTGCGAGAGGTGTTAAGTCCTGCCGAGATTAGCATATTCGCCTTTCCGTTTGAGTAATATCCCTTTGTGTATTTGGGCATAAATCCCTGTTCGGGAGCATAAACTCCCCCTACAAATGGGATTCTGAAAATTCCTCCGTGGGTGTGACCGCTTAACATAAGGTCAATGTTGTACTTATCAAATCCCCACACATAAGTTTCAGGGTAGTGGCACATCAGTATGGAAAAGTGGCTGTCGTCCTCTTGACTAAGGTATTTTTGAAACAGCTTGTTTTCGTCGTTGTCGTAGTCAGGTGCGTCATAATCAAAGAATGGATATGCTTTCAGCCCCGCAATGGTGATTTTGTCACCGTCCTTTGTTGTAAAGTCAGTTATTTCGTTTGAAAGCATAGTGGCACCTGTGCTGTCGATGGCATTTTTCAGATTCTGAAGATACTTTCCATTCTGACTTTCACAAAAGCTTAACTCGTGATTTCCGATAGTGTAATATACAGGAAAATCCTTTGCTATAGTTTTGCACAGGTCGATAACACCTGAATAGTCGCCGTTGTCGTCGTCCACCATATCCCCAAGTATCATAACAAATTCGGGGTTAGCGTCCTTTACTTTTTCTGCCAGACGGCTGTTATTCTCCCCGAAAACTCTGCCTTCGGAGTCGGATATTGCAACGCAGGTTGTCTGACCCTTTATCTTTGTGGTTTCAATGGTGTAGTGACTGTAGGTTAATATGAAGTTGCTGAATATAATATTAACTGCAAAAAAGATAATCAATGCAGAAAATATGCACAGTAAAACTGCTATTATTTTGTGCTTTTTAAAAAACATTTTATCACCTGTTTCTATAATAACACTATTTAAAATATTATGCAAAATCTAAATAAATTTATGTGGTATTGATTTGATAAATGTGTTATAATACACTTTAAAGATTGTAACAAGAAGTATATTAAGGGCAATATGTTGTGCCAAAGGGGGAATAACTGTGGGAGAGCCTTTGGAAATAGAGCGAAAATGGCTTATAGAGTACCCGAATGTTGAGGAGCTCTCCAAAATGGAGGACTACGATTACACGGAAATATGGCAGACCTATACTGACTATATGGAGCATAATGCCTTTGGCAGAATCCGCAAAAGGGGAAAAGACGGTAAATACACCTACACAAAGACCTTCAAAAGGAAAATTTCCGACTTAACCCGTGTGGAGTACGAGGAGGAAATTACCCCGGAAGAGTACAAAAAAATTATGGAGTACAGAAAAAAGGGGTATAATACCATTAACAAGGTAAGGCACACCTTTATGTATAAGGGATTTAAGTATGAGGTGGATGTTTTCCCCTTCTGGGATGACAGAGCCTTTCTGGAATGTGAGGTTGACAGTGAGGACACAGAAATCCCCATACCGGACTGTGTCAAAGTTATAAAAGAAGTCAGCTTTGACCCTCGTTACAAAAATTCTGTCCTTGCACAAAAAATCATAAGAGAAAAAATATGATAAATTGAGTATCGTGTAAAGAATTTGATTTATACGGTGATATTTGGAAGAAAGTTGGTAGATTATGAAACTAAGTACATTATACAAAGAGGGAAAAACAGTTCTTTCATTTGAGGTTTTTCCTCCCAAAAAGACAAGCGCAGTAGAAACAGTTTACAAGGCTCTTGACGAGCTTGCATCATTAAAGCCTGCCTACATTTCCGTTACATACGGAGCAGGTGGAACAGAGGCAAACAATACCGCCCTTATTGCATCAAAGGTGAAGTCCCTTGGTGTTGAGCCTTTGGCTCACCTTACCTGTGTGAATAACGACAGGGAATCTGTGGAAAGAGAGTTACAGCAGTTTAAGGATAAGGGCATTGAAAATATCCTCGCTCTTCGTGGCGACATTGTCCCCGATATTGAACCTAAAAAGGACTTTTTACACGCCAGCGACCTTTGCGAGTATATTCAGCAAAGGGGAGATTTTGAGCTTGCCGGTGCCTGCTACCCCGAAATGCACCTTGAGGCAAACTCTATGGTTGAGGATATTCGCAATCTTAAAACAAAGGTTGAAAAGGGTGCAACCCACCTTATTTCTCAGCTTTTCTTTGACAATTCTGCATTTTACAGCTTTATGGATATGGTAAGATGTGCAGGAATTGATGTTCCTGTTTCAGCAGGAATTATGCCTGTCACAAATAAAAATCAGATTGAACGAATGGTGTCAATGTGCGGTGCAAGTCTGCCGGCAAAATTTTCAAAGATTATGCAGAGATACGAAAATAATCCCGAGGCGCTAAGGGATGCAGGAATTGCCTATGCGGTGGAACAGATTGTTGACCTTATGGCAAACGGAGTTGAGGGTATTCACCTTTATACAATGAACAACCCTTATGTTGCAACAAAAATCACCGAAGCGATTGGAAGCCTGTTATGATAACATTGTCATCTCTTGACAGAGCCGAGGCTCTCCGCTATATGGGAGGTCACGGTGTAAATCCCGACAACATAACAAAAGCCTTGATGGACAGCGCAGAGGAGGATCTCCTCAAAATTTGCCGGCCTGTCTATACCTTTACAGAGATTTCTAAGGACAGTCCTGTCCTTGGGGGAGAAGATATAAAAAAGGTGATTAAAGACAGCGAAAAGGTTGTGCTGATTGCGGCAACCTTGGGTATTTATGTGGATAAGCTGATTCGCAAGGCACAAATTACCGATATGGCACAGGCTGTTGTGCTTGACGCTATGGCATCTGTTGCCATTGAGCAGTTTATGGATAAAATTGAGCTGGAGCTTTCGGAAAGATACAGCGGATATTACTTTACTACCCGTTTCAGTCCCGGCTACGGCGACTATCCCCTTGAAAAGCAAAGGGAAATTGTAAAGCTTTTAAATACGGAAAAAAAGCTGGGGCTTAACCTGACAGACAGCCTTATGCTTAACCCTACAAAGTCGGTAACAGCGGTTATGGGCATTGGCAAAAAAGAGGTAGTGGAAAAAACCTCCTGCACCTCAAAATGTTCAAGGTGCGGTAACAAAAATTGTCCCTATAGGAGGGAAGAATAATGGACTTTAAATCACTTTTAAAAAAAGAATTTATTATATATGACGGCGGAATGGGCACAATGCTCCAACAGCGTGGACTTAAAATGGGGGACAACCCAAATGTGCTGAATATCACCCACCCCGACACTATTGTTGATGTTCACAAGGAATATGTAAATGCAGGCAGCGACATAATCTGTGCCAACACATTTTCCGCCAACAGGCATAAGCTGGAGGACACAGGCTATACAGTCAAGGAGATAGTCACTTCTGCCATTGACTGCTGTAAAAAGGCAGTTGAGGGTACAGACACATTAATTGCCCTTGATATAGGCCCTGTGGGTCAGCTCCTTGAGCCAAACGGTACTTTATCTGTTGAAGAGGCTTATGATATTTTCAAAGAAATTATAACAGCTGACGACAGATATGATGTTATAGCTATTGAAACTATGACCGATTTGCTGGAGATGAAAACCGCCCTCCTTGCCTGCAAGGAAAACAGCGATAAGCCTGTCCTTTGCACAATGAGCTTTGAGGAAAACGGCAGGACATTCCAGGGCGTTTCTCCAAGTGCTATGGTACTTACTCTGGAGGGACTTGGTGCTGATGCAATTGGTCTTAACTGCTCCCTTGGTCCCGACGAAATCGAGCCTATGCTAAGGGAGATTTGCCAGAGGTGTAATGTTCCGGTTATTGCAAAGCCAAATGCAGGACTCCCCGACCCTGTTACCAACACATACACAATGGGAGCAGAGGAATTTGCAAAGAAAATGGCAGAGCTTTCCTCTTTGGGGGTTAAGGTTCTGGGGGGTTGCTGTGGTACAACTCCCGAATTTATCCAAAAGCTAAAGGAAGAACTAAAAGACAAAACCTACAAAAAGAATGTTCACCCATATGTTACAGGAGTTTGCTCGGGCACATCAGTTGTAAATGTTGACCAGCCAAGGATTATTGGTGAAAGAATCAATCCAACAGGTAAAAAGCTGTTTAAACAGGCGCTTGTAAATAACGATATGAACTACATTTTGTCACAAGCTATCAGTCAGGCAGAGGACGGAGCCGAAATTTTAGACATAAATGTTGGTCATCCCGAAATAGACGAAAAAGAAATGATGGTTAAGGTTGTCAAGGCTGTACAGGGAGTAGTAGATTTACCGTTACAGCTTGATTCCACAAAGCCGGAGGTGCTCGAGGCTGGACTTAGGGTGTATAACGGACGAGCAATAGTAAACTCCGTTAACGGTGAAGAAAAGAGCCTTAATGAAATTTTGCCTATTGTTGCAAAGTACGGAGCCACAGTTGTGGGACTTACCTTAGACGAGGACGGAATTCCCGAAACTACTGAAAAACGACTTGAAATTGCAGACAAAATTATTTCAAGAGCAAAATCCTATGGTATTAGGGAAGAGGATATTTATATCGACTGCCTTACCCTTACAGTTTCAGCACAGCAGAGCGGTGCTGTTCAAACCCTGGAGGCACTTGAAAAGGTTAAGGAAAAGTATAATGTAAAAACAGTCCTTGGTGTCAGCAACATTTCATTCGGACTTCCTCAAAGGCCACTTGTTAACCAGACCTTCCTTACGATGGCTCTTGAGAGAGGACTTGATTTGCCTATAATTAACCCCGGTGTGTTTGGTATGGCGGGAGCAGTTCGTTCATTCAGAGTTCTTAAGGGATACGATAGTGAAAGCCGTGCCTACATTGCAAAGTACAGCGATTATGTAGTGGAAACCGTAAGCCAAAGCCACGAAGATACTTTGGGTGAGGCTGTAATGAAGGGACTTAAGAAGGAATGTCACGACATCACCCTTAAAATGCTTAAAGACACCGACCCTATGGAAATAATTGACGGAGAGCTTATTCCGGCGCTTGACAGGGTTGGCTCATTGTTTGAGCAGGGCAAGGTATTCCTGCCTGGACTTTTGTCCTCAGCCACAGCCGCCCAACAGGCTTTTGAGATTATAAAGGAAAAGCTTGCGGAAAACAGCAGTGAAAGTGTATCAAAGGGCAAGATAATCCTTGCAACCGTCAAGGGGGATATTCACGATATAGGAAAGAATATTGTAAAGGTACTCCTTGAAAACTACGGATATGATGTTATAGATTTGGGAAGAGATGTTGAACCATCCATTGTGGCTGAAACTGCAAAGGAAAACAATGTTCGCCTTGTGGGACTTTCCGCCCTGATGACAACAACCCTTAAAAGTATGGAGGATACCATAGCCCTGATTCATCAGACTCCCGGTCTGGAAAATACACAAATTATGGTTGGCGGTGCTGTGCTTACAGAGGAATACGCAATGAAAATCAAGGCTGATTACTACTGTAAAACAGCGGCAATCTCTGTAGAAACAGCAAGAAAGGTATTTGATAATTGATAAAAACATTATCACACTGAAAAATTCCTTGCATTATGTACACCAACTTAACAGGATTTGACTAACCAAAATATTTTAGTTTTCGTTAATTTAATGCAAATACGGAAATAATATTTTGTGATATATCACAAAAAATAGTTCCGTAAATTGAGGAATATCATAGAAAAAGCGCTTTTAATTGACTTTCTCTATTGATAGTAATATAATTTATCTGTGGAATGTGTTAATTATATTTTAAATAAATGTTAATAA
>JBJEPA010000205.1:0-19735 GCA_051880995.1 Ruminococcus sp. | reverse complement strand
ATATACGATGCAGATTATTATGGCATTCCTTATGATTTGTATGGCAAGTATTATGCTTCCAAGAGCTGTTGTTGCAGCAAGAAGATTGGGTGAAATTTACGACACCGACATTTCAATAAAGAGTCCCGAATCTCCTTGTGAATTCTCTGAGGACAAAAAGGGTGTTGTGGAATTTGACAATGTTACCTTTAAATATCCCGGGGCAACCGAGGCTGTGCTAAAGGACATTTCCTTTACAGCAAAGCCCGGTGAAACCACAGCCATAATCGGCTCAACAGGTAGCGGAAAGAGTACCCTTGTCAACCTTATTCCAAGATTTTATGATGTTACTGAGGGTAGCATTAATGTTGACGGACAAAATATTATGTCTGTTACACTTGAGGACTTGAGAGAAAAAATTGGTTATGTACCTCAAAAGGGTATCCTGTTCTCGGGAACGATTAAAAGCAACATCTCCTTAGCTGACGAAAACATGCCAATGGAAAAGATAGTTAAGGCTGCCGAGATTGCACACGCAACGGAATTTATTGAGGAGAAACCAAATAAATATGATTCTCAGATAAGCCAGGGCGGTACAAATGTTTCAGGCGGACAAAGGCAAAGGCTTTCCATTGCAAGGGCAATAGCCAACGAGCCTGAAATCCTCATATTTGACGACAGCTTCTCTGCCCTTGACTTCAAGACTGATGTGGCTGTTCGTAAGGCGCTAAGCGAAAACATAAAGGATAGCGCAGTAATTATTGTTGCACAGAGAATAAGCACCGTAATCAATGCCGACCAGATACTGGTTCTTGACGGCGGTGAGCTGGTGGGCAAGGGAACCCACAAAGAATTAATGGCATCCTGTGATGTTTACCGTGATATTGCAGAAAGCCAGCTTTCAAAGGAGGAGTTGCATTAATGGCTATGGGACACGGACCGGGAGGACCTAAAGGCCCAATGAATTCTGACGCAAAGGCTAAGGATTTCAAAGGCTCAATAAAGAAACTGCTGAAATATATCGGCAGATACAAAATTGCTGTTGCCATTGTTGTAATCTTCGCAATAGGCAGTACAGTGTTCAATGTTGTAGGGCCTAAAATTCTGGGTAACGCAACAACAGAGCTTTATAACGGTATTATGAGCAAATACACAGGTGGCTCCGGAATTGACTTTGGCAAGATTGCAGGCATACTTGTTGGACTGCTTTGCATATATGTTGCAAGTAGTGTCTTTGGTTTTATTCAGAACTTTCTTATGAGTACCGTAACACAAAAGGTTGGTTACAGATTAAGAAAAGATATTTCAACTAAAATCAACCTTCTGCCAATGAACTACTTTGACCGCAGACAAACAGGTGAAACACTTTCCATTATTTCAAATGATGTTGATACCCTTTGCACAAGCCTTAACCAGGTTGCTACCCAGATGGTAACATCAATCTCCACCATTATCGGTGTGCTTTATATGATGTTCAGCATCAACTGGATGATGACACTTATCGCTTTGTTTATTCTGCCTATTTCATTGATATTCATATCCATAGTGTTTAAGTTTTCTCAAAAACACTTTAGAGCACAGCAGGACTACCTTGGCCACGTTAACGGACAGGTTGAGGAAACTGTTGGCGGAGTTAACATTGTTCAGGCTTTCAACAATGTGGAAAAGAATAAAGAGGAATTTGAAAAGTCCAACGATATGCTGTACAAGTCAGCCTGGAAAAGCCAGTTCATCTCAGGTCTTATGGGGCCAATTATGAACGGTGTGGGCAATGTTGCATATGTTGCAATAGCAATTCTTGGCGGTTACCTTGCAATTCAGAACACAATCACAGTTGGTGACATTCAGTCCTTTATTCAGTATGTAAGACAGTTTACACAGCCAATTCAACAGCTTGCACAGGTGAGCAATATGATGCAACAGATGTCAGCCTCTGCCGAGAGAATTTTTGAATTCCTTGACGAGGAAGAGGAAGTGCAGGAGGCAGAAAATCATTGCAAAAAACCGGACGGACAGAACATCACCGTTGATGATATTACAGGGGACGTAACCTTTGACCATGTTAACTTTGGTTATAGCCCTGACAAAATCATCATTCACGACTTCTCTGCAAAGATTAAACAGGGACAGAAAATCGCAATTGTTGGTCCAACAGGTGCCGGCAAAACTACAATGGTTAAACTCCTTATGAGGTTCTACGACCTTAACGGCGGTCATATCCTTGTTGACGACCACGATATAAATGACTTTGACAGGAGAGAACTGAGAGAGCTTTACGGTATGGTTCTTCAAGATACCTGGCTGTTCACAGGTAGTATTATGGAAAACATAAGGTACGGCAGGCTGGACGCAACTGACGAAGAGGTTATGGAGGCTGCAAAGGCGGCTCATGTTCACGGCTTTGTAAAGCATCTTCCGGATGGCTATAATATGGAGCTTAACGAAGAGGCATCCAATGTAAGCCAGGGACAGAAACAGCTCCTCACCATTGCAAGAACAATCCTTGCAGACCCTAAAATCCTTATACTTGACGAGGCGACTTCCTCTGTTGACACAAGAACAGAGGTAAGAATTCAGAAGGCTATGGATAACCTGATGAAGGGACGCACAAGCTTTATCATTGCCCACAGACTTTCTACAATTAAGGATGCCGACCTTATACTCTTTATGAAGGACGGAGATATTGTTGAGCAGGGCAACCACGAGGAACTCCTTGCAAAGGGCGGTTACTACGCAGAGCTGTACAATTCACAGTTTGACAAGGTAGGGTAAAGGCTGATGACTTAACCTAAGGGCGGTATTCACACCCTGTCATTCCGAGCTTGTCGAGGAATCTTAAAGAAAAGCAGTAGTGCATTAGCCAACACTAATAGGTTAGATGAAAGTATTGGCTTAACAAAGGCTCCCTAGGATGAGTATTCCCTTGCTAAGGGAAATGTCACGAAGTGACAAAGGGTTTGCCGTTTTCGCTAGAAAAGCTGTCACGCTTGCGTGACTGAGGGAGTGAAAAAGTAGTCAATATATCTTGGTATGTCTTTAGATTTATAAGTTTGAGTCAGAACATATGACCACACTTTCATCTAAAGACAAAAAGAGAAAAAGAGAACACTTTTCCCTCCTTCCACCGCAAGCGGTCCCCCTCCCTCGTCTGAGGGAGGCTGTCTTATAGGAAAATACTTTCTAAAGACAAAGAGAGATAAAGAGAACACTTCGTTCCTTATGCAAAAGTGGCATATCACTATGGAAAAACAACTAAATTTGCATAGTGATATGCCTTGAAAAAACATTGTTTTTCATTCATAATATAATGGAAAATGGAGAAAAAACGGAAGATGATATTATGAAAAAACGAAAATACACCTTAGGGGAAGAGATTTTCTCCTCTGTGAGCCACGGTGTGGGGGCATGTTTATCAATAGCAGGTACAGTTGTTCTACTTGTGTGTTCTGCAATATATGCAGATGCATGGGCGGTGGTGAGCTCCGCTATTTACGGGGCATCACTTATTATACTCTACACAATGTCCACTCTTTACCATTCCTTTACAAATGAAAAGGTAAAAAAGTTCTTTCAAATAATGGACCACAACACCATTTTCCTTTTGATAGCAGGAACCTACACCCCAATCACCCTCTATATTCTTGGTGGGGTAACAGGTTGGGTGTTGTTTGGCATAGTGTGGCTCTCGGCAATAGTGGGAATTGTGATGAATTCCATTAATCTGGAAAAGGCAAAGATTCCATCCCTTATTTGCTACGTTGCGACAGGCTGGGTTATCATCTTCGCCATAAAACCCCTTATAGCAAAGGTGCCATTCCTTTCGGCATTATTCCTATTGCTTGGGGGAGTAATTTACACTTTGGGAATAATATTTTACGCAATTAAAAAGGTAAAATATTTTCATCCCGTATGGCATATATTCACAGTACTTGGAAGTGCATTTCACTACTTCGCAATACTCATTGCGATAATAGAAATTTAAGAGATAATAAAAAGGTTGCAGAAAACTGCAACCTTTTGTGTTAATGTGCTTATTTTTTAAACAAATCGCTGTGAGTTCCTGTTCTTGCAAGAGTGAGTGTGAGAACATTGTTTTGAATGGAATACACAAGTAGCCAATCCGGCTCTATGTGACACTCCCTAAAGCCCTTCCAGTTTCCGCTCAAGGAATGGTCATTGTAGTTTTCCGGCAAAGAACCGTCTTTAGCAAGCAGACGAATAGCGTTGTCCAAAAGCTCAATGGGATAACCACGCTTGATAGCCAGCTTATAGTCCTTTTTGAACTTTGTTGTCCAAATAACTTGAAGGCTCATTCTTTTAACTCCCTCAATGCATCTTCAACATCGTACTTTTTAGTATTTGGATTATCCATAAGCTGTTGCGCCTCAATAAGGGCGGCGACTGTTTGAGAATTAGGGGTGTTAAGTGTTATTTCAAAAGGAATACAACCCTCTCTGACTGATTGCCTTAAAAAGATGTTAAAAGCAGTTGTCATATTCATTCCAAGCTGAGAAAACAGTGCGTCAGCCTGTGCCTTTAAATCGCTGTCAATTCTAAAACTTACATTTGATACTTTTGTAGCCATATAAATCACTCCTTTAATTAAATAATACAACTGTTAAAGGCTAATGTCAAGCAAATAAAACGCAATTAGCGTTCTATTATAATAATATTGTATGCAAATATGGATATTTAATTCCTGATGGTATAAAGAAAAAAGGAGCTGTTCATTTCGGACAGCTCCTCTTTTATAAAAATTTTATGTTGAATTTTAACCCTTAACAGCCTTTAAAAGTTCATCAACCTTGTCGGTTTCTTCCCACTTTACATTAAGGTCTGTTCTTCCCATATGACCGTATGATGCAGTTGGGAGGAACTTTATGTTTCTAAGGTTAAGAGCCTTGATAATGGCGGCAGGTCGGCAGTCAAATACCTTTTTAACAGCATTTGCAATTTCTTCATTGGTGTACTCGCTTGTTGAGAATGTGTCAACCATTACAGAAACAGGCTTTGCAACACCTATTGCATATGCAAGCTGTACCTCACACTTTGTAGCAAGACCTGACGCAACAATATTCTTTGCAATATATCTTGCGTAGTAAGCGGCACTCCTGTCAACCTTTGTTGGATCTTTTCCGGAGAAAGCACCACCGCCGTGACGGCCGTATCCACCGTAGGTGTCAACAATAATCTTTCTTCCTGTAAGACCTGAGTCACCGGCAGGTCCGCCGATAACAAATCTGCCTGTTGGGTTTACAAGGATTCTTGTGTTGTCGTTGATAAGCTCCTGCGGAATAACAGGCTTTATCACATATTCAATAAGGTCGTTTCTGATTTGTGCAAGGGAAACATCCTCGTCGTGCTGTGTGCTGATTACAACTGTGTCAATGGAAACAACCCTGTTGTCCTCATAAAGTGCTGTCACCTGAGTTTTTCCGTCGGGGCGGAGATACTTTAGTGTACCGTTCTTGCGAACCTCAGTCAGCTTTTTTGCAAGCTTGTGAGAAAGAGAAATGGTAAGTGGCATAAGCTCCGCAGTTTCGTCACAGGCATAGCCGAACATCATACCCTGATCCCCTGCGCCGAACTGGTTAAGCTCGTCCTCTTCGCCGTCCTTAAGCTCATAGCTTTCATTAACACCCATAGCAATGTCGGGAGATTGTGTTGTAATCATATTGTTGATTGTGCAATTGTGACCGTTAAATAAAAGCTCATCCCTGTCGTAACCTATGTTGTTGATAACATTTCTTGCAACACTCTCATAGTCAACATCTGCTGTGGTGCTGATTTCACCCATAATGTTAACAATACCTGCAACTGCGGTGGTTTCGCAGGCAACATGAGCCATATTGTCCTTTTCAAAAATAGCGTCAAGAATAGCATCGCTGATTTGGTCGCACACTTTGTCAGGATGTCCCTCTGTAACTGACTCTGATGTAAATAAATGCTTAGCCATAATTATTCTCCCTTTCTGAATTTATAATTAAGTAATTAATAAGTTTTTGCCCAATAAAAAACACCGTCGAAAGACGGTGAAATAAACTCATCTTTCGGTTATACCGCAGGATTTGGCACCTTGCTTTCGCAGGTTGCCGGACTTCACAGGGCCTGTCCCTCAGTCGCTCTTGATAAGTGGCATCTTTAATTTGCTAAAATATTGTATCACATATTGATATATATTGTCAACAGGCAATGATGTAATGTCTTTTTATGGAAATTTATAGGTTTCCTCAACAATAGCCTGCCTGTGTAAAAGGATGGGAAGTGCTTGCTGTGGAAGCACTTCCCCTTAGAAAGACAATGGGATTTGTAAAATAGTTCCTATATAACCTCTCCAAGTATTTCAAGGGCTATGGGGAGGTTTTCTTTGTCAAAGCCGGAGTAGTTTACAATCATATAGTGCTGGGGAATTTTCTCCCCCTTTTGGTAATACTGGCTCAAAAATTTTGCCCCTATTCCCCTATTTCTTAGTGCCTTAATAATTTCTCCGTCACTTTTCTCTGTATTAATTTTCATAAGAAAATGTAATCCCGACATATTTTCCACAAGGCTGATTTTGTCCCTTATTCTACTTTGGTCAAGGATTTCCATAACCTCTTTTTTCAGCAGGGAATACTGCTTTTTCATCCTTGCAATATGGCGTTCAAAGTAACCCTCGTTAATAAATGAGGCAAGGGTGTATTGCTCAAAGCTCGGCACAGTACAGGAAAGGAAATTCAGCTTTTTTTGGTACTTCTCCAGAAGATGTGGGGGGAGTATAAGGTAACTTATTCTCATTGAGGGGGCAATAGTTTTGCTAAAGGTGTTAAGGTACAGCACCCTTTCGTTTTTGTCTGTGCCGAACAGGGTGTTCATAGCCTTAATACTTCCAAACTCGCTGTCGTAGTCGTCCTCAATGATGTAACCACCTTTTTCGTCCGCCCAGTTTAAAATTTCGTTTCGCCTGTCAACAGGCATTACAATTCCCGTTGGGTAGTGGTGGCTTGGGCTTATATGAACAACAGAGGCTTTACTCCTTATAAGCTCATCAATGCTAAGACCCTTGCTGTCCACATTTATGTATTCTGTTTTTATTCCGCTCATACCGTATATTTTGGAGATTTTGTTGTAGCCCGGGTTTTCCACAGCATACACCTTGTCCTTGCCCACAAGCTGAATAATAAGGGAATACAGGTACTCCGTACCTGCACCTACTATAATCTGCCTTGGGTCAACGCTCATACCGCTGTGGTGATACAGATACTTGCACACAGCCTCACGCAAAACCAATGCACCGTTGTAGGGTATGGGCGCAAGTAGCTCACCCTCGTAGTCAAGTAGCACTCTTCTCATAAGCCTACTCCAAACAGAAAAGGGAAAGGCTTTGCTGCTGACGCTGTTACCGCTGAAATCAAAGTCAGGGGATTTTTCCTTTGTGGGCAGTATAGTTTCCCTGTGAAAGGACTGCTTTTGTGCCTTTATTGGCACAACAAAATATCCACTCTTTGGCTTTGTATATACATAACCCTCCGACACCAAAAGCTCATAGGCGCTCATTACCGTAACAACGCTTATGCCAAGGTGGGTTGCAAGGCTACGCTTTGAGGGTAGCTTTTCATTGGGAGAAAGCTCTCCCGACAGAATATCATTCTTTATTTCGTGGTAAATATATCGGTACGCAGGGGTCTTTCCCCTCTTTGCTATATCATAAGTAAGCATAAAAATCTCCAACTGGTATTATTTTTTATGATTATATTGGTTATTTTAATAACACCAATTTCTATTATAATTGATTTCATCAGAAAATCAACATTTCAATACAAATTAAGGAGAACAATTATGAGTAACGAAAGATACGAATTAAACAAAAACCTTGCCCAGATGCTTAAGGGCGGAGTAATTATGGATGTTACCACACCTGAGCAGGCAAGAATTGCAGAGGAGGCAGGCGCTTGTGCTGTTATGGCTCTTGAGAGAATACCTGCCGACATCCGTGCAGCTGGTGGAGTTTCCAGAATGAGCGACCCTAAGATGATTAAGGGTATTCAGCAGGCTGTTTCTATCCCTGTTATGGCAAAGTGCCGTATCGGTCATTTTGCAGAAGCACAGATTCTCCAGGCCATCGAGATTGACTACATTGACGAAAGTGAAGTTCTCTCCCCTGCTGATGATGTATATCACATTGACAAGACAAAGTTTGATGTTCCATTTGTATGCGGTGCTAAGGACTTAGGCGAGGCTCTCAGAAGAATTAACGAGGGTGCTTCTATGATTAGAACAAAGGGCGAGCCGGGCACAGGTGATGTTGTTCAGGCTGTTAAGCATATGCGTATGATGCAGTCAGAAATCCGCAGAATCACCTCAATGGCTGAGGACGAGCTTTTTGAAGTTGCCAAACAGCTCCAGGTTCCATATGACCTTGTAAAATATGTACACGAAAACGGTAAGCTCCCTGTTGTTAACTTTGCAGCAGGCGGTGTTGCAACACCTGCTGACGCTGCCCTTATGATGCAGCTTGGTGCTGAGGGTGTGTTTGTAGGCTCAGGTATCTTCAAGTCAGGCAACCCTGTAAAGAGAGCCTCCGCTATTGTACAGGCTGTTACAAACTACACAGACGCAAAGCTGATTGCTGAGCTTTCCGAGGATTTGGGCGAAGCAATGGTTGGCATTAACGAGCAGGAAATCGAAATCCTTATGGCTGAAAGAGGAAAGTAAAATGAAAATCGGCGTACTTGCAGTACAAGGTGCATTTGCAGAGCATCAGCAGATGCTAAAAAGCCTTGGTGCCGACTCATTTCAAATCAGACAGAAAAGCGATTTGGAAAATTCCTTTGACGGACTGATTATCCCCGGCGGAGAAAGCACCGTTCAGGGCAAGCTCCTTAACGACCTTGGTATGCTGGAGCCTATTAAGGAAAAAATCCGTCAGGGTATGCCTGTTTTCGGCACCTGTGCAGGACTTATTCTCCTTTCTGACAAAATCGAGAATGACGACAGCAGATATTTGGGAACAATGAACATTACTTCACGCAGAAATGCCTACGGCAGACAGCTTGGAAGTTTCTACATTGAGGAGGAATTTAAGGGTATCGGCAAAATCCCTATGACATTTATCAGAGCACCATACATTGTGGACTGTCAGGATGATGTAGAAATACTTGCAACTGTTGACGGAAAGGCGGTTGCCGCTAAAAGCGAAAACCAGCTGGTAACCGCCTTTCATCCGGAGCTGAATGAAGATTTGTCTGTTCACCAATACTTTATTGATATGATAAAAAACAATTAGGAAAACTGTGAATAAATTACTTTACACATCTTGTTTGCAAATTATTTATTCAGCGTTTCCTTAACATATGATTCTGGAGGGTAAAAATGAAAGCTAAAAAAAATGTACTTAACCTTGTATTTGCTGCTCTTTTTGCAGCACTGATATTCGTACTTACAAAATTCGTAAGCGTTCCAACAGGAATAGGCTACGTTCACCTTGGGGATGCCGCCATCTACCTTGCCGCTGCTTTTCTGCCAACACCATACGCAATGGCTGCCGCAGGTATCGGCGGAGCAATGTCTGACCTTGTAGGTGGTTACTTCGTTTATATTCCTGTAACATTTGTTATCAAGGCGTTGCTTGCACTTTGCTTTACAAGCAAAAAGGAAAATGTTATTAATGTAAGAAATATCATTGCAACAGTAATCTGCTGTGCAATTACAGTATTTGGCTACTTTGCATTTGAGATTTTCTACTACGGTGCGGCAGCATACGCATCAATGCTCCCTAACCTTTTACAGGCAGTTTCAAGCGGTGTTCTCTTTGTAGTAATCGGCTTTGCATTTGACAAGGCTAAAATCAAAAACAGACTTGTTGCAACAAACTAAGAGATATGAAACAGAAGAGAATCCTTTGTATTAACGACATATCATCAATGGGCAAATGCTCCCTTACGGTAGCCTTGCCTGTAATATCAAGTTTGGGAATTGAGGCAGTAGTTTTACCTACTGCCCTTCTGTCTGCCCACACGGTTTTTAAGGGCTACACCTTTGCTGACCAAACAGAGGAAATGGAAAAAATCCTCAACCACTTTGACAGTATGGGTGAAAGGTTTGACTGCATTTATACAGGGTATCTGGGCAGTACAAAACAGGTAGATATCGTGTCAAAATTTATTGACAACCACCCCGAAAGCATAGTCATCACCGACCCAGTTATGGGGGACAACGGAAAGCTGTACAGCGGTTTTGGTATGGACTATCCCTCAGCCATTGCAAGGCTTTGCAGGAAGTCGGACATCATTTTGCCAAACCTTACAGAGGCTTGCCTTTTGACAAACACACCATACATTCCACAGAGTACACAGGGTGATTACCTTAAGAGGATTATGGAGGGACTATCCAAAATAAGCAAAAAGTCTGTTGTGACAGGTGTAAAAGAGGGGGAGGATATTTCCGTCTATATCGGTGAAGAAGATGGAAAATACCGCCTTTCTTCAAAAAGTCCACTGATTGACCGCCAGTTCCACGGAACAGGGGATGCCTTTGCAAGCGCCTTCTCGGGATTTTTCACACTTGGACTAAGCCTTGAGGACAGTGCAAAGAATGCCACAGAGTTCACCCGACTTTGTATTGAACACACATACAACGACAAGGATTCACAGTGGTACGGACTTCGCTTTGAAGAATGTCTGCACTACTTATACGAAATGAAACAGGATGCGTCAGGAAACTGATGCGTCCTTTTTTTGCGAAAGGAAACACCGAATGTACACAAATCAAAACCTTGTTAATTATTCTATCTTGTGTTATAATAATTTTTAAGCTATGTAATGGAATATTTCATAAATATTTTTGTGTTACAAAGAGGAACATTATGAAGAAAAAACAGAGAATTGTAATTAAGGTGGGCACTTCCACCCTTACATACGACAACTGCAAGCTGAATATAAGACGGCTTGAAAAGCTGTGCAAGGTTATTGCAGATTTACAAAATCAGGGCAACGAGATGGTGCTGGTTTCCTCCGGCGCTCTGGCTGTTGGTATGGGAAAGCTGGGCATAAATAACCGCCCGGAAATGACCAACAAAAAGCAGGCTTTGTCAGCTGTGGGACAATGTGAGCTTATGTTTATGTACGACAAATTCTTTGACCAGTACAACAATGTTATGGCTCAGATTCTCCTTACAAAATATGCAGTTGAAACCGAGGAAAAGAAAAAAACAATCCACAACGCCTTTATGTCACTTATTGATATGGGAATTATCCCTGTGGTAAACGAAAACGACTCCGTAGCCACAGACGAGCTTGAGGGTAACAAAATCGGCGACAACGACCAGCTTTCTGCCATTGTTGCTACCCTCATTGATGCCGACAAGTTGATTATACTCACCGATATTGACGGACTTTATAATAAAAATCCTGCTGAATATGATGATGCACAGAAAATCAGCACAGTTGAGCTTATCACCGATGAAATCAAGGAAATGGCAGGAGGACGAGGAAGTAACAGAGGCACAGGCGGTATGGCTACAAAAATTATAGCGGCAGAAATCGCCACCAATGCCGGAATTGATGTGCAGATAATTTCAGGTGAAGACCCCGAAACCATATACGATATTTTTGACGGCAAACCTGTGGGAACTGTATTTTTAGGAAAGGAGCAGGACGATGACTGTAATTGAAGAAATGGGAGCAAGGGCAAAAGAGGCATCGAGGGTGCTGTCTGTTGCAGGTAGCAAAAAGGACAAGGCGCTCATTGCTATTGCCGACGCTCTGGAAGAGAATGCAGAAGAAATTATAAAAGCTAACAATATAGATGTTGAAAAGGGCAAGGAAAACGGACTTACCCTAAGCCTTATTGACCGCCTGACCTTAGGTGCAGACAGAATCAAGGGTATGGCTGACGGGGTAAGGAAGGTTGCCTCTCTCCCCGACCCGGTGGGAAATGTTATCAGCGGTAACAAGCTACCAAACGGACTTACAGTAACAAGGGTAAAAGTGCCTTTGGGTGTTATCGGAATAATCTTTGAGGCTCGTCCAAATGTAACGGCAGATGCCGCCTCACTTTGCCTGAAGTCGGGGAATGCTGTAATTCTCCGTGGCGGCAAGGAGGCTATAAACTCCAACAAGGCTATTTCAGAGATTATGAGAAATGCCATCCAGAAAGCCGGACTGCCTATTGACAGTATTCAGCTTATCATCGACACCACAAGGGAATCAGCCACAGAGCTTATGCAGTTAAGCGATTACCTTGATGTGCTTATCCCAAGGGGCGGTGCAGGGCTTATCAAGGCTGTTGTAGAGAACAGCAAGGTGCCTGTAATTGAAACAGGTGTGGGCAACTGCCATGTGTATGTTGACAAATACGCAGATATTGAAATGGCATCAGAAATAATTTACAACGCAAAAACAAGCAGACCATCCGTTTGCAATGCCATAGAAACAATACTTGTTCACAAGGATATTGCAAAGGACGCTCTGCCTTTGATAAAGGAAAAATTAGATAACAAAAATGTGCAGATTAGAGGTTGCGCAGAAACAAAAAAGATACTTGGGGAGTCTATCGTTGACGCAGAAGAAAGCGACTACTACACAGAATTCCTTGACTATATTCTTGCCTGTAAAGTGGTTTCATCCATTGACGAGGCAATCAACCACATTGCAAAGTACTCCAGCGGTCACAGCGAATGTATTGTAACCAAGGACTATTCAAGGGCAAAACGCTTTACAAGCGAGGTAGATAGCTCCGCAGTTTATGTAAATGCATCTACACGCTTTACTGATGGAGGAGAATTCGGACTGGGGGCAGAGATAGGCATTTCCACCCAAAAGCTCCACGCAAGAGGCCCTATGGGTATAAATGAACTGACATCTTCAAAGTTTATAATTGAGGGTGACGGACAGATACGCACCTGATTTTAGGTAATATGTAATAGTGAATAGTGATTAGGTAAGCACTTTTTCTAAGTAAGAGGTAATAGTGAATGGTGATTAGGTTGGTGATTTGAGTTGCAGATTGCCATACCTCTAACCCACAAGCAGGTAAATCAGCGCCATCATAAGCATTGGGTCGGCATTTTCGTCATAGAGAAAGAAAATCATAAGCAGGATAAGGGTTGCTTCCTTATCCTTTAGCAAAAAGTCAAAAATATCCTTGCCACCTTCCGGCTGTTGGGGTTCATTTGTTTCAAAGGGGATTTGCTCTTCTTCACGGAGCGCACTTTCTTCTTTAAAAGAATTATCCACCTTTGGTATTTGCTCCTCTTTTTTGGTTTTTTCTTCCTTTGGAGCAGGCTTTCGGGGATTTTGCTGTTGTGTTTTTCTGTTATGTACATTTGAATTTGAGTAGAAAGCACTGCGCATTTTTTCAGCTCTTTGCAGTGCTTCCCTTTCCATATCGTCCACTACTCTCTACTCCTAAAATAATCCAAGATTTTTAATATTGGGCAATAATCTTATTATCACCAACATTTTTTTGATTTTCTCAAGCTTCTCTCGTCTTTCTGCCGAAAGAAAAGGTGCCATTGCATCCAGTAGCCTTGTGGTGTCGTCCTCTCGGTTAACCGAGGTGAGTATGGGCGCAAGCTTACTTATGACACTTGGGTCAATTCCCCCAAAGTCATTTGTTTGAATATTTTGCTTTGGGGGTGGCTGTACCTTTTTCGGCGGTGGTGGCGAAGAATTGTCGGTGTTAAGCCCCATCATCCTGCCCAGATTTTGAATTTCCTTCATTTTTTCCGGGTCAGACATTATCTCGTTAATTTTAGAAGCTAAATCGTCCATTTATCCCATCAGCTTTTTGATAATTGCCTGAGCCTGTGGAGAATTTAAGATTTTTTCGCTTTGCTCCGGGTTATCAAGGATTTTCTGTAGTCGCTTTGCCTGACCGCTACTCATTTTGCTGACCACAGAATCCAAGTTCCCCTTTTCCAGATTAGCTTTAAGCTGGTCCGGAGTGGTATTCAGCCTTTCACTAAGGCCGTTTAAAAGATTGTTAATTTCACTGTTGTTTATCATTATCTATTTCCTTTCTCTGTACTATTAGTATATTATGCAGAGAAGTGGTTTTTATGAAGAGGTAATTATGAAAATACTTGTTTTTTCCGACACCCACGGTGACTTTACCCGTATGGAAAGGGCGATTATGTCCCATTCCGACGCAGAAGTTATTATTCATTGTGGCGACGGCGAAAGAGATGTTGAATATATGAGGAGGAGTTTCCCAAACAGGGCATTTTACAATGTGTGCGGAAACTGCGACTGGGGTAGCTCCCTTGAACCTACCCTTGAAATCACCCTTGAGGGCAAAAAGATTTTTGCCACCCACGGTCACCTTTACGGTGCAAAGATGGGATTAAACCGGCTGATTTACACAGCAAGGGAAAAGAATGCAGACATTCTCCTTTACGGACACACCCACATTTCTATGAACGAATATGACGACTGTATGTACATCATCAACCCCGGCTCATGCCACGGCTACGGCGCAACATACTGCCTGCTTGATGTTTCCGAAAAGGGTGTTCTGGCAAGCATAGTAAAGGCAAAATAAGGGTGATACTGTGAATTTTGGCAAAGAAAATTTCAGCGAAAAAATTAAACATCAGCTCTCTTCCCTAAGTCACAACAGCCGTTTGCCCCACGCATTAATTGTAGCGGGAGGAAACAGGGAAACACGAAAAGCTGTTGCACAGTTTCTGTGCAAATATGCGGTGTGTTCAGGTGACAGCAAGCCCTGCTCTGTGTGCAAAAACTGCATTAAGGCTGAAAGCCACTCCCACCCGGATATAACTGTGGTGGAGGGTAGCCAAAAGACCAAGGCAAAGATTTATTCAAAGGACATTATTGAAGAAATTATCCGTGACACAGCAATAGTACCAAATGAGGCTGACAGCAAGGTTTTTCTCTTTTACGATGTAGATGAAAAGCTACCTGTAATTTCACAGAACGCCCTGCTGAAAACCTTGGAAGAACCCCCGGTTGGTGTGATTTTTGTTATGACATGCAAGGACGCAAGCCTGATGCTGGACACAATAATTTCAAGAAGTACACTTATTAACATTCCAAATGATGAAGTTTTTTCAGAAGATGGACTTGCACTAAGCGAAGAAATTGCAAATGCACTTCTGGATATTAACGAATACACCCTGCTAAAAGCTACATCAAAGCTTAGTAAAAGGGAAATTTTCCTTGAAACAATGCCACCATTGAGAATGATAATAAGGGATGCCCTTATGCTTTTATCGGGAGGAAAACCTGTCACACAGAGTGACACACCCAAAAAATTACAACGAAAACTTACAAGGGAAAAATCACTTTCCCTGTTAGATACAATAGAAAAGGCACAGCGTATGGCAAAGGGAAACACAAACATCAACCTACTTTGCACCTGGCTGTGTACTGAACTCAGGAGGATAACATGGCAAAAGTAATTGGAGTTAGATTTAAAGAGGTTGGAAAGATTTATTATTTCGACCCGGATAATTTTGATTTTAGTCAAGGAGATAGAGTAATTGTAGAAACTTCCCGTGGTGTGGAATGTGGTACAGTTGCGCTGGCTAACAAAGAGGTTGAGGATAACAAGATTGTTCATCCACTAAAAAAGGTTCTTCGTCAGGCAACAAAAAAGGACCTTGCCCACCTTGAGGAAAACAAGGCTCGTGAAAAAGAGGCTATGAAAATCTGTGAGGAGAAAATCCACAAACACAAGCTGGAGATGAAGCTTGTTGATGTTGAATACACCTTTGACAACAGCAAAATCCTCTTTTACTTTACAGCAGAGGGCAGAGTTGACTTCCGTACTCTTGTAAAGGACTTGGCAACAGTTTTCAGAACAAGGATTGAGCTAAGGCAAATCGGCGTAAGGGACGAAGCGAAAATGCTTGGTGGTCTTGGAATGTGTGGCAGACCCTTCTGCTGTAACGGTTTTTTGGGAGAATTTCAGCCTGTATCCATCAAAATGGCAAAGGAACAAGGCCTTTCCCTCTCTCCTGTTAAAATCAGCGGTACCTGTGGCAGACTTATGTGTTGCTTAAAGTATGAGCAAGAGGCATACAGTGACCTTATTAAGCATACTCCTAAGGTGGGAACAAATGTGAGAACCCCCGAGGGCAAGGGTACTGTTGTTGAAACCGCCCTGTTAACCGGCAAAGTGAAGGTAAAGCTGGACTCCGCCCCGGAGGAGGCAATCCCACAGACCTTTACACTAAAGCAAATCAGGCCTGTTCGAGATAGAACTCCAAACAAACCACGTTCTGAGGAAAAGCAATTGAGAGAAAGCCCAAATAAATCTGTAAAGGAAGAAAAACTGGAAAAATAACAACAAAAGCAAAAATTCGTTGATTTTTTAATATGGTTATGATAATATATAATTAATATTATAAGGAGGTGTTCTTCATGGCATATGCTATTTCTGATGAATGCATCAGCTGTGGTGCTTGCGCTGACGGTTGTCCTGTTGGTGCTATTTCCGAGGGCGACGGCAAGTATGTAATTAACGCTGACGAGTGCATCGACTGCGGTGCTTGTGCAGACACATGCCCTGTAGGTGCTCCTGCAGAAGCATAATTTAATTTTTGAGTAAAACAGCAAGGTGTTCGCCTTGCTGTTTTTCATTTATTGTAGTATAATTGCTCTGGTTTATAATTAGAATTAAATAGCCTCCCTCAGACGAGGGAGCCTATTGGCGAAAAGACATTCATATTTCATATTCCCCAAAGGAGGGATAATGTGCTGAACAAAAACGAACACCTTGAACCCCTGGGTAAAGACATAAAAATAATTGTAAGTGACATTCACCACTTTTCCACAGATACAATACTTTTAAGCCACTTTGCCTGTCCAAAAAGGAAGGACAGGGTTATTGAGCTTGGAACCGGGTGTGGTACTATCCCCCTTCTGATGAAAAAGGAAAACAGAAATCTTGAAATAACCGCTGTGGATATTCAGCGTGATGCCTGTTCAATGCTTGAAAGAAGTATTGAGCTTAACAACCTTGACAATATCACCGTTATCAACAGCGACTTAAATGAGCTAAAGGGAAAGGTGAATTTCGGGTACTTTGACCTTGTTGTGTGCAATCCCCCCTACAAGGAGGAGGGCACAGGGATTCACAACCCCAATGAGGGCAAAAAGACCGCCCGACACGAGGTTATGTGCTCCCTTGAAGATATAATAAGGGTCAGCTCCTCTCTGCTGAACTTTGGTGGCAGGCTTTGTATGTGTCAGCGCAGTGAAAGGCTCACAGACATAATGACACTAATGAGGAAATACGACCTTGAGCCCAAAAGACTGCGACTTGTCCAGCAAAGGCTGAATAAAGCCCCCAAGCTGGTGCTTATTGAGGGGCGCAGAGGGGGAAAACCGGGATTTATGGTAACAGAGCCAACCCTTATGATTGAGGGTGCTGACGGTGAATTTTCCCGAGAAATGCTGGAAATTTACGGAGATTATAAGGGAAACACCTAATAAATATGTGTTTCCCAAAGGAGATAATATGAGCGTTTTATATGTTGTGGGAACTCCCATAGGTAACCTTAGCGACTTTTCACCAAGGGCGGTGGAAACTTTGAAAAGTGTTGACTTCATCGCCGCCGAGGACACGAGAGTTACCCTTAAACTTCTGAACCACTTTGGCATAAAAAAAGAAATGATAAGCTACTTTGAGCATAACAAGCTCCAGCGTGGGGAAATTATTACCCAAAGGATTCTGGACGGAGAAAGCTGTGCAATCGTAACCGACGCCGGTATGCCCTGCATAAGCGACCCCGGGGAACTTCTCATTATGCAATGCCAGGAAAAGGGCATAAACACCATTGTTATTCCAGGGCCAACGGCCTTTGCCTCTGCCCTTGCTATATCCGGTCTGCCCACAGGCAGATTCACCTTTGAGGGTTTTTTAAGTGTTAACAAGAAAGGTCGAAAGGAGCACCTTGAAAGCCTTATTAATGAAGAACGGACTATGCTGTTTTACGAAGCGCCCCACAAGCTGAAAAATACCCTGAAGGACTTTGCAGACTACTTCCCGGGCAGAAAGCTGTCCATTGTAAGGGAGATTACAAAAGTCCACGAGGAGGTTATACGCACCACCACCGACAGGGCATTCACCGACTTTGGAGAAACAGGACTAAAGGGAGAAATTGTCCTTGTACTTGAGGGCAAGCAAAGAGAAGAAAATGAAGAAAGCTACACCCTAAGTCAGGCTGTAGAAATGGCAAAGGAGCTGATTGAAAAGGGCAGAAAGGCAACAGACGTCAGCAAAGAAATTGCCTCACTTACAGGCTTTAAGAAAAACGAAATTTACAAGGAGCTTTTATGACATATCAAGAAACTTTAGAAAAAATACACAGCCTGCTACACCTTGGGGCTCGCCCCGGGCTTGACAGAATGTTAAAACTCCTTGACAAAATAGGCAACCCCCAGAACAAGTGCAAATTTGTCCATATTGCAGGCACAAACGGAAAAGGCTCTGTGTCACAAATGATAAGTTCTGTGCTAACAGAGGCAAAGTTCAAGACAGGACTTTTCATCTCCCCCTACATCACAGATTTCAGGGAAAGAATACAGATTAACGGCGAGATGATACCAAAGGAAAGCCTTGCGGAAATAGTTGAATACATCTATCCCATTGTGGAGGAAATGGAGAAACAGGGAGATGTTATTACAGAATTTGAGTTTGTAAACGCTGTTGCCTTTTACTACTATGCACAGGAAAACTGCGATATTGTTGTGCTGGAAACCGGTATGGGAGGACTGCTGGACTGCACCAACACAATTCCCTCTCCCCTATGCTCTGTAATAACCCCAATCGCCCTTGACCACACCGCCGTCCTTGGTGACACCATAGAGGAAATTACAAACCAGAAATGCGGAATTATCAAGGAAAATTCCTTTACCGTAATTGGCGAACAGACCGACACCGCCATTGAAAGGCAGATTGTAAGGTACTGCGTTGAACATCACAACATCTATCATTTTGCAGAGGACTGCAAATTCAAGGTGATTTCCTCCTCCATTGAGGGTACAACCGTAAAATATAAAGGCAGAAAGCTAAACCTTCATCTTGCAGGACTTCACCAAATTGCAAATCTCAGGACAGCGCTGAAAACCATTGAGGTGCTTACTAGCGAATATTTTTACCCCATCACCAAGGAGGACATTGAATACGGAATTGCAAAGGCGAAAAATCCTGCAAGGTTTGAACTCCTCAGCAAAAATCCAAAGGTTATTCTTGACGGCGCTCACAACCCAAACGGTATGGAGTCCTTCGCTAAAAGTGTTGAGGAATACACCATGGGCAAAAGGGTGCTGATTATGGGAATGCTGAAAGACAAGGACATCAGCCACAGCATAGATTTTATCAAGGGGAAATTCCAGACCGTAATCACCCTTACCGTTGACAACCCAAGGTCAATGACAGGTGAGGAACTGGCGGAAATCTGCCGTGACAAATTTTCAAATGTCATTACCGCCGATTCACCGAAAAACGCAGTGGAAATCGCCCTTGACCTTGCCAAAAAAGAGGACTGCACAATTATGATTTGCGGTTCACTGTACCTTGCAGGGGAAATAAGACCCATACTTATTGATAAGCTTAGAAATAACCAATAATCACAAATCTAATTTCTGAAAAAATAATTTCATTACAACAGAATAATACAAAATTTTTAGCTCATACTATTTATGATAATAGTATGAGTTTTTTTTATGACTTTTTATTACACAGAAAAGGAAGTTTAATATGCTAAACACATCTTACGAAGACAATGTGCTGACTGTCTTTTTAAGCG
>JBJEPA010000204.1:0-19957 GCA_051880995.1 Ruminococcus sp. | reverse complement strand
GAGCTTGTCGAGGAATCCCCTTCCTGTACCACTTATTTTGTTAGAGAAATCATACTTTCCTATAACCTGTTAGTGTCGATTTATTCACTACTACTTTCCTTTCAGATTCCTCGCTATGCTCGGAATGACAGGGAGGGGATTAATTCTAAACATAAAGAATAATCTTAAAGGTGACGAGAATGCTCAAATAAGACGAGTGGCATAAGGGCAGAGAAGATTAGCGAATAGTAAAAGTTAGTAGGGGGCAGGGGACTGCCCCTGTTACTATAAATGAGGGTAAAAATAATGAGTCTTGATAAAATTATTGTAAAGGGTGCCAACGAGCATAACCTTAAAAATGTGGATGTTACCATTCCAAGGGACAAGCTGGTTGTAATCACAGGACTTTCGGGAAGTGGCAAAAGCTCCCTTGCCTTTGATACAATCTATGCCGAGGGTCAGCGAAGATATATGGAGAGCCTGTCCTCATACGCAAGAATGTTCATAGGTCAGATGGAAAAGCCTGATGTTCAGTCCATTGAGGGGCTTTCTCCCTCAATCTCCATAGACCAAAAGACAACATCAAAAAATCCACGTTCCACAGTTGGTACAGTCACCGAAATTTACGACTACCTGCGACTGCTTTACGCAAGGATTGGTGTGCCACATTGCCCTGTGTGCGGAAAAAAGATAGAACAGCAGACCATCGACCAGATTGTTGACGCAGTTATGGATATCGGCGAGGGCAAAAAGTTTCAGGTGCTTGCTCCTGTTGTAAGGGGCAAAAAGGGTATGCACCAAAAGGTGTTTGACTCAGCAAGGAAAAGCGGTTTTTCCCGTGTAAGGGTGGATGGCAACATCTATGACCTTTCGGAAGAAATCTCACTTGAAAAGAACAAAAAGCACAGCATAGAGGTTGTTGTAGATAGGCTTGTTGTGAAGGAGGGTATTCGTGGCAGACTTACCGACTCCCTTGAAACCACAATGAGGCAGTCGGGGGGACTTGCAATTATTGCAGTTGTTGACGGTGAGGAAATCACCTTTAGTCAGAACTATGCCTGCCCGGAGCATGGTATTTCTGTTGACGAAATCACCCCAAGAATGTTTTCCTTTAACAACCCCTTTGGTGCGTGTCCAAAGTGTACAGGTCTGGGAATGTTTATGAAAATTGACCCCGATTTAATTATCCCCGACCCAACAAAGTCAATCAGGCAAGGTGGGCTTAAGGGTAGTGGTTGGGCATTGGAGGGCAACACCATTGCCGAGGCTTATATGATTGGTCTTGCCGACCACTACGGATTTTCCCTTGATACACCCATTTGTGATTTGCCGGAGGGTATTGTAGATATTCTCCTTTACGGCACAAAGGGGGAAAAGTTCACAATCCACAGGTTTTCACCACGAAAGGGCTTTGAAAATTATGAGACAGACTTTGAGGGTGTTATCGGCAACCTTGAAAGGCGGTACAGAGAAACCTCTTCAAACTGGATTAAAGAGGAAATTCAGGGCTATATGTCGGAGCATCACTGTGACGAATGTAACGGTCAAAGACTGCGTAAGGAGAGCCTTGCTGTGACTGTTGGTGACAAAAATATATCAGAATTTTGTGATATGTCCGTTGTTGAGGCGCTAAGCTACCTTGACAACCTTGACCTTACGGAAAGGGAGCAGTTTATCGGCAAGTCAATTCTAAAGGAAATCCGCTCAAGGCTTACTTTCTTAAAGTCGGTTGGTCTTGAATACCTTACACTTTCCAGAAACACAGGAACTCTGTCAGGCGGTGAAAGTCAGCGAATCCGACTTGCAACACAAATCGGCTCGTCACTTATGGGTGTTGTGTATATCCTTGACGAACCGTCAATCGGACTTCACCAAAGGGATAACGACAAGCTGCTTCAAACATTAAAGGCTCTGCGTGACAAGGGCAACACAGTACTTGTGGTGGAACACGACGAGGACACAATGCGATGTTCCGACCACATTGTTGATGTTGGTCCGGGTGCAGGTATTCACGGCGGTGAAATTGTTGCACAGGGTACTGTTGAGGATATTATCAATACGGAAAATTCTATAACAGGACAGTATCTGTCGGGAAAAAGGAAGATTGAAGTTCCTGAGGGTAGGCGGAAGGGCAACGGAAAATTCCTGAAAATTATTGGTGCAAAGCAGAATAACCTTAAAAATATTGATGTGACAATTCCCCTTGGTGAGTTTGTGTGCGTGACAGGAGTTTCCGGTAGCGGAAAAAGCTCACTTGTAAACGAAATCCTCTACAAAAAGCTTGCCAAGGAGCTTAACCGAGCAAAGTGCAAAAGCGGTAAGCACACAAGGATTGAGGGCATTGAAAACCTTGACAAGGTAATTCAGATTGACCAAAGTCCTATCGGCAGAACACCAAGGAGCAACCCTGCAACCTACACCGGGGTTTTCGGTGACATTAGGGCATTGTATGCCAACACAAATGATGCCAAAAAGCGTGGCTATGGTGCGGGAAGATTCAGCTTTAATGTAAAGGGTGGAAGATGCGAGGCTTGTCAGGGTGACGGAATTAACAAGATAGAAATGCACTTTCTCCCCGATGTTTATGTTCCCTGTGATGTGTGCAAGGGCAAACGCTACAACAGGGAAACCCTGGAAGTGAAGTACAAGGGCAAGTCCATTTATGATGTGCTGGAAATGACTGTTGAGGAGGGGTGTGAGTTTTTCAAAAACATTCCCAAAATCGCCCGAAAGCTACAAACCCTGTATGATGTGGGCTTGGGATACATCAAAATCGGTCAGTCCTCCACAACTCTTTCCGGCGGTGAGGCACAGCGTGTCAAGCTGGCAACAGAGCTTTCAAAGCGTAGTACAGGGAAAACCATCTACATTCTTGACGAGCCTACAACAGGACTTCACATTGCTGATGTCCACAGGCTGATAGATGTACTTCAACTACTTGTAGAGGGTGGCAACACCGTTGTTGTAATTGAGCATAACCTTGACCTAATCAAAACCGCCGACCACATAATCGACCTTGGCCCCGAGGGTGGCGACAGGGGAGGAACACTTGTAGCAACAGGCACTCCCGAAGAGATTGCTAAAGTTAAGGAAAGCTACACAGGACAGTACCTTAAAAAGGTTTTGGAATAATAATAAATTGATAGACAACACTTGTAACTGTACAGGTGTTGTTTTTCTTTGAAAGAATTATAATTACGAATATATTTTGAGTTACATTAAGCCTCCTTGTGTTAAGAGTGGTTGTGGTTAAACAAAGGCTCCCTCGGATGAGGTATTCCCTTGCTAATGGAAATGTTGGTAATACAAAGGCTCCCTCGGATGAGGGGGCTGTCACGCCTTGCGTGACTGGGGGAGTGAAAAAGTAGTCAATATATCTTTCTTTGTCTTTAGATGTCAAAGTTTGAATCAGAACAATAAACCATACTATAATCTAAAGACAAAATGAGCAAAGGAGAACACTTTTTCCCTCCTTCCACCGCAAGCGGTCCCCCTCCCTCATCTGAGGGAGGCTGTCTGTAACCACAAAATACCAATCCTGTACTTACCTTAAGTTGATGATAGAACTCCAAAAACAGATAAAATCAATAACTTTACAGAAAAAATGTATTGTGATATAATGATGAATAATGTATAATATTGTACAAGTGATAGTATGTCATATTGAATTTTGATTGTTTTTAAGGGAGAAAATAAAATGGCGGTTAAAGTTACATTACTTACACATACACCTATGCCCGAGCAGACTGTTGCTATGGCGGCAAAGCTTTGCTACTCACCCTCAGGGATTGAGGATTTGAGGGACGGTCTTACTGAGGAAAAAACTACCGCTTTCCTTGATATGCTCAGCGATTTAGGACACGGAAGTCCTGTGGAACACGCATCCTTTACCTTTGGCATTGAGGGTATTTCAAGAGCCTGCTCACACCAGCTTGTCCGCCACAGAATCGCCTCATACAGTCAGCAGTCCCAGAGGTATGTAGATGGTACAAAGTTTGAGTTTGTAACCCCTCCCGAAATTGAGGACTGCCCCGAGGCATATGAAGCCTACAAAGAGGTTATTGATATGCAAAGCCAGGCATATACAAAAATTCGTGATGCTTTGGTTGTAAAATATATAAATGAATATAAGGGCGAAGAACAGTCCGGCAGTAAGGATGAAATTATTAATTCTTTTAAAGAAGAAAATAAGGCAAAGTGCAATGCCTTTATTAAAAAGGCTAACGAGGACGCAAGGTTTGTCCTGCCAAATGCCTGCACAACCAAAATTGTTTGCACCTTTAACGCAAGGAGCCTTACAAACTTCTTTGCTCACAGATGCTGTAACAGAGCCCAGTGGGAAATTCGTGAGGTTGCAGAACAAATGCTACTTGAATGTTTAAAGGTTGCCCCAACGCTATTTAAGCACTGCGGACCGTCCTGCCTGTTCGGACCTTGCCCGGAAGGTAAAATGAGCTGTGGCAAAATGAAAGAAATGAGAGAAAAATATGGCAGGTAAAATTATTGTTATTGAAGGTCTTGACGGAAGCGGAAAGGCTACCCAAACAGACCTTTTGTATAAAAAACTACTTGAACAGGGTAAGAATGTGAAAAAGCTCACATTCCCCTGCTACGAAAGTGAAAGCTCAGCACTTGTGAGAATGTACCTTGGGGGAGAGCTGGGCAGTAATCCCGACTCTGTTAACCCCTACCAGGCATCTGCCTTTTATGCGGTGGATAGGGTAGCCTCCTTTCTAAAGGACTGGAAAAGTGACTACGAAAAGGGCACAATATTTCTTTGTGACCGCTATTCCACCTCAAACGCTATTTATCAGCTTAGCAAGCTGAATGAAAGTGAATACAATGACTTCCTGAATTGGCTCAATGATTTTGAACATAATAAGCTGGGTATTCCAAGGGCAGACTATGTTGTATATCTTGATATGCCCACAGAGGTTAGCCAAAAACTGATGTCCAAGCGTTACAAGGGTGACGAGGACAAAAAGGATATTCACGAAAAGAATGAGGATTTCCTGAAAAAGTGCCGAATAGCATCAAGCTACTGTGCCAAAACTCTTGACTGGGATGTGGTGCTTTGTGCCGAAAATGGTGAACCCAAAACTATTGAAGAAATTGCAAATGAGGTTTACTCAAAAGTAGAGGGTAAGATTTGATTTTTTATGTTAGATTTTCGAAAACCCGTTATTGATGACAAATTAAAATATCAAACAGCCCTTGAAAGGTCAGATTTTCAGGGTTGCGACTGCTCCTTTGCTAACATCTACCTTTGGCGTGACAGATACAACATAAAAATTGCCTTTAAAGGTGACTATGTTTTTATTGCATATTTTTATGGTGACAAGCCTGTGGGTTACTCAATGCCCTTTGGGGGCAAGGACACACCTTGGGCGATAAATGAAATCCTCACCGACGCAAAGGAAAGAAATGCGCAGGACTTTGAAATCGGCCTGCTTACAGACAGAATGGTTGAGGAGCTTAAAAGAAATTTCCCGGACAGATTTGTCTTTGAAGAAACAAGGGATGAGGCGGATTATATCTATCTGCAACAGGACCTTGCAAACCTTAGCGGGAAAAAGTACCACGGAAAGCGCAACCACATCAGCCGGTTTTTAAGGAGCTACCCCGACTACAAGTATGTGCCTTTAAGCCGTGATAATTTTTCCGATGCTCTGATGGTTGCCGCCAAGTGGTGCAGTGACCGTCAGGATATTGACGGAGAGGAGTTTGGCTCCGATTATCCCGCAATTGAGGACGCATTCCTTTACTTTAATTCACTTGGTCTTTTTGGCGGAGTGCTTTATGCACAGGAAGAGGCTGTTGCAATGACAGTTGCCTCAAAAATCCGTGGTGACATCTGCGATGTACATTTTGAAAAGTCCGTCATAGACGGTGGTTACGCTGTGATTAATAACGAGCTTTCTAAAACCCTTTCTGACTACAAATATATTAACAGGGAAGAGGATATGGGTATTGAGGGACTGAGGAAAAGCAAGCTGTCCTACAAGCCCTACACCATTTTGATGAAGTATAACGCAAAGCCGGTGAAGTGATGATTGAATACACATTGGACACCCTTAGCTGTGTTAACAGCCTTAAAAAGCTGTGGATTAGTGCCTTTGACGATACTGCGTTGGGATTCAAAACTTTTGTAAAATACAACAAAAAGAATTTTAGAATATATACAGCTAAAGATAGTGGCACTGTTGTTGCAATGCTCTTCCACATTCCCTGTGAAACTTCCGGCGAAAAGGCACATTACCTCTACGGTGCCGCCACAGATGAAAAATTCCGCAACAGAGGAATTATGGGAAAGCTTATTGATTTCAGCCTTAAAGACGCTGTGAATTACGGAGAAAAGTTTTCTTTTCTCTATCCGGCAGACGACCACCTTTACGGCTACTACAGAAGATTTGACTACGAAAGAAAGTGCTTTTGTAAAACAAAAACTCTTCTCAGGGAAGAACTTTTGAATATTGCAGAGTACCCCGGATTTTGTATGTCTATGAGTGTGCAGGGTATGAATAACCTGAGGAATGAAGAGTTAAAAGGAAATGCCCTGAAATTTTCCGAAGATTATATGAAGTATTCCGTTGCTGTTACAAAAAACAACGGTGGTTATGTTGTATGTAGCCATATGGGATACGCCCTTGTTGCAGAGGATGAATATAGTCATTGTGTGGTGTCGGAAATGTTCTGTACACAGGAAGATAAATTTTTACTTCTGGGAGAATTACTAAAGAAATCAAAGGCAGAAAAGTTTACATTCAGTTATCCACCATCCTTAAAAATATTTGATGATGAAGACATAGCAGAGGACGGAATGGTAAAATTTCTGTCCGACATAAAATTACCCGAGGCATATATCGGTCTTAGGAATCAGTAAATCAGGAATCTATAAAGGAGTTTTTTCTATGGTATATGTATTTTTAGCAGACGGCTTTGAAGAGGTGGAGGCTTTATCCCCTGTTGATATTCTCCGCCGAGGCGGTGTGGAGGTTACAACAGTTGGTGTGGGCAAAAAGACTGTAACAGGCAGAACAGATATTACAGTCAGTGCTGATATTGACACGGACTGTTTTGAAATCAAGGATTTAGAGGGTGTTGTACTCCCCGGCGGTATGCCTGGCACACTTAACCTTGAAGAGTCGGAGGTAGTATCCTCTGCCCTTGACTATGCCTACAAAAATGACCTTTTAATCGGTGCAATCTGTGCCGCACCTTCAATTTTAGGTCACAAGGGTTACCTTAAGGGCAAGTCAGCCACCTGCTACCCGGGCTTTGAGGACACCTTTGATGGGGGTAAATACACAGGCGAATCCGTAACCGTGTGCCAAAACATCATCACAGGCAAGGGTGCAGGTGTTGCAATTGACTTTGGACTTGCCCTACTAAAGTACCTAAAAGGCGAAGAAACTATGAAAAAGGTGTACGATTCAATACAATGTCAAGACTAAATGTTACAGATATAAAGACCCAAAAAGAAAATATGAGAAAAGCCCTTAAAGAGGCACGAAAGAGTATTCCAAAGGATAAAAAGCATTTCGCTGATGTTGAAATATGTGCAAGGTTCCTTATGACTGAGGACTACATCAACACAGACCTTGTCCTGCTTTATGCCTCAAAGGATGACGAGATTGACACCACCCCCATAATCTACGCATGTCTTGCCAACCACAAAAGGGTGGGACTTCCTCGGTGTAACGGTGAAATACTTGACTTTTACTACATAAACAGTATGGACGACCTGACTGTGGGCTCATTTGGAATTATGGAGCCGGATGTCAAGAAGTGCAAGAGAATTCTTGATTTCAGAGAAAGCATACTGGTTGCCCCGGGGCTTGGATTTAGCCCCGACGGAAGCAGAATAGGCTACGGACGGGGATATTACGACAGGTTTATGTCCCACTATAAAGGCAAGGTTTTCGGACTTTGTTACCACAGCCTTGTGAAACTTAATATCCCTGTGGAGGAAACAGACCAAAAGGTAAATGCCCTTATCACAGAGAAATATACCAGAAACATCTGATTGAAGGTGCAATATGAGTAATAACAACAGAGAATTTAACGAAAGTGAATTAAAGCTAAGGGAAGAAAGACGAAAAAAGGTTGAGTCTTTCCATATGCATATTGACGACTCTGTCCTTGACGCTCCCTATGAGCCGAAAAAGGAGCAGTCAAGACGCAAAAAAACCCATCCAAGAACAGAGGAAAACCTTAGCGACAGTCAGGAGCTCAATTCCTTTAGCGGTGGCAAAACAAGAGCCGAAGTTGAAAAGGATATGAAAAAGGCTGACAAGCGCCAGCAAAAAGAGGCAAAGAAGAGAGAAAAGCGCAAGTCCAAGAAGAATAAGCGTATTTTCACCACCATATGGCTGATTATGGTCATTATGGCGGGTGTGATTTTGTCACGCTTTATCCTTACAGGACTTAACGATATGCTGGCAATATCCCGTCCTGAAGCAAACGAGGTTACAATCAAAATTACCAAAGAGGATAATCTGGACGATATTGTTGACATTCTTTACAAGAACGGAATTATCAAAGAGCCAAAATTCTTTAAATTCTATGCCAATATGAAGAATGCCGACGAATATATGGAGAGGGGAACTTTCCAGCTCAAGACAAATCTTGACTACGAGGCTATCATAAATTATCTTGAAAGTCCTTACAACAACGAAAAGTCAGTTTCTGTACAGATTACCGAGGGTATGAGCGTTGTGGAAATTGCTAAGAAGCTTGAAAAAGCAGGAGTTACCGCCGATAAGCAGGATTTCCTTGATATGTGTAACAGCGACGAATTTGACGAAGACTATGACTTTATCAAGGACCTTGGCAAGTCATCATCAAACGGCAGATACTACAAGCTTGAGGGCTATCTCTATCCCGATACCTACACATTCTATGAGGATGAGGATCCATCCCTTACAGTAAGCCGTATGCTCAGTAACTTTGCAACAAAAAATGTTAACACACTAAGCACAGCAGACGGTTACGATAAAAAGGTTTCTGTTGAGGATAGAGCCCTTGATACCGGCTACACCTTTGACCAGATTATAACAATCGCCTCCCTTATTCAGGCTGAGGCGGCAAACACCAAGGATATGTACAATGTAAGCTCAGTTATTCAGAACAGACTTGAGGCGGGTAATGCCTCTGACTATGCTAAGCTTGATTTGGATTCAACAATCTACTATCCTTACCGTGACAAGAACTCTGTGCCAAGCTCAATGGGCGGAAAGAAGTTCAAGAGCACCTACGACACATACAAGATTATCGGTCTGCCCAACGGCCCAATCTGTAACCCAAGTGCTGAGGCTATTGATGCGGCTATCAACCCTAACGACACCGACTACTACTACTTCTGTCACGATGTGGATACCGGTGAAGCCTACTATGCAACAACAATGGATGAACATCAGTACAATCTTTCTATAAGCGGTAATTTATCATGATAAGACCAGAAATTTTATCTCCGGCCGGGGATATGGAGTGCCTTAGAAACTCCCTTAAATTCGGTGCAGATGCTGTTTACCTTGCGGGTAAGCAGTTCGGTATGCGTACTGCATCCAAAAATTTTGATAACGAAGAGCTGAAACAGGCAGTAGAACTGGCTCATTCCTTCGGCAGTAAGCTTTACATCACAATTAACACTTTGCCAAGGAATAATGAGATAGCGGTTCTTCCCGACTTTTTGTCATATGCACAGGAAATCGGAGTTGACGCATTTATCATAGCCGATTTAGGTGTGTTTGAGCTTGCAAAAAAGTATGCACCAAAGGTGGAAAGGCATATCTCAACCCAAGCGGGAATTGTTAATTCCGAAACAGCCACAGCATGGTACAATATGGGCGCTTCAAGGGTAGTCCTTGCAAGGGAAATGACCTTTGATGACATTGCAGATATAAGGGCAAAAATCCCCAAGGAACTGGAAATTGAGTGCTTTGTACACGGTGCAATGTGTGTTTCCTTTTCGGGCAGATGCCTTATCAGCAGTTATATGACAGGCAGAGATGCCAACCGTGGGGACTGTGCTCAGCCTTGCAGATGGAAGTACCATCTGTATGAAGAAAATAGGGAGGGGCAGTTCTTCCCTGTGGAGGAGGCAGATGGCGGCACATACCTTTACAACAGCAGGGATATGTGTATGATTGACTACATTCCCGATCTTGTAGAAAGCGGAATTTCATCTCTAAAGATTGAGGGTAGAGCAAAGAGCGCATATTACTGTGCAGTAACAACAAATGCCTACCGTCATGCACTTAACGACTATATGACTATGGGGAAAGATTACACCCTAAAGCCTTGGATAAAGGAAGAACTAGAAAAAATCAGCCACAGGGAATATAACACAGGCTTTTACCTTGGTGGTGAGCCTGGACAGGTCACCTCAAACGGTGGTTACATTCGCCATTACGATATTGTTGCGGTGTGTGAGGAAAGCGACGGAAACACCAGTAGCATCACCCAAAGAAACAAATTTTTTGTAGGTGACACTCTTGATGTTCTTCCACCATCGGGAATACCTTTTCAAGTGGTATGTACAGAACTTGTGAACAGATTTGGTGAAAGTGTACAGAGCGCTCCCCACGCAATGGAGAGCCTGAAAATGACTACCGACAGAGAAATTCCACCATCTTCTGTAATTCGCAAAAAGCGTTCTTGACAATTCATATTTGGTGGATTATAATAAAAAAGATAGGTCAAAGGCTATGACCAAGGATAATATAGCATTTGCTTTTTAGGGAAACACTGATTAAATCATTGTTCCCTCAGAGAGGGCAGGTTTGGTGCAACTGCCTAAAGCGAGGTTATTGAGCCACCTTGGTAGCTCCGTGTGATGAATACGGCGTATTTCTGCGTTAAAGAATCCGAGAGGCAGTAATTTTTTAGAATTATTGCAAGTAGGGTGGTACCACAGGAATATTCCTGCCCCTAGATTAGGGGCAGGTTTTTGTTTTTTAGTAACAAATTAAATTGAGATAGGAGAGTATAACAATGCAGTGGACAGGACTTAACGAATTAAGGGAAAAATTCCTTTCCTTTATGGAGTCAAAGGGTTGCTTAAGACTTCCATCATTCCCATTAATTCCAAAGGACGACAACAGCCTGCTTCTGATTAACAGCGGTATGGCACCAATGAAAAAGTATTTTACAGGGGAGGTAACTCCACCAAGAAAGAGGGTTACAACCTGCCAGAAGTGTATCCGTACTCCAGATATTGAGGAGGTTGGCATCACCGACCGCCACGGAACATACTTTGAAATGCTGGGCAACTTCTCTTTTGGTGATTATTTTAAGCGTGAAGCAACAGCATGGGCATGGGAATTCTTTACAGAGGTGCTGGAAATTCCAAAGGAAAAGCTTTATGTTTCCATTTACGAAAATGATGACGAGGCCTACAACATCTGGACTAAGGAAGTAGGCGTTGAAAAGAGCCATATGGTTCGCCTTGGCAAGGCAGATAACTTCTGGGAGCATGGTAGCGGTCCTTGCGGTCCTTGTTCTGAAATCTACTATGACCGTGGAGAAGAACACGGCTGTGGCAAAGAGGACTGTGCAGTAGGCTGTGACTGCGACAGATTTATGGAGGTATGGAACCTTGTGTTCACCCAGTTCGACAGCGACGGAAAGGGCAACTACACTCCACTTGACCACCCAAATATCGACACAGGTATGGGACTTGAAAGACTCGCCTGCGTAATGCAGGGCGTTGACAACCTATTCCTTGTTGACACAGTTCAGAACATTATGAAGCACGTTTCTTCCATAGTTGGTGTTGAGTACGGTGAAAGCGACAAAACCGATATTTCTCTCCGTGTTATCACCGACCATATCCGTTCCACAACCTTTATGATTGGCGATGGTGTAATGCCGTCAAACGAGGGCAGGGGATATGTTCTCAGACGACTTCTCAGAAGAGCTGCCCGTCACGGAAGAATTCTTGGCTATACAAAGCCATTCCTCTACAAGGTTGCAGATACAGTTATCAAAGAAAATGAGTCAGCTTATCCTGAACTTCGTGAAAAGAGAGATTTTATCATCAAGCTTATTGAGGTTGAAGAAGATAACTTTAGCCAGACCGTCAACCAGGGCATTCAAATGCTTGAAACAATGATTATGCAGGACGATACCAAGGTCCTTTCCGGTGACGATGCCTTTAAGCTGAACGACACCTTTGGACTACCTATTGACCTTATCAAGGAGATTGTTAACGAATCCGGAATGTCTGTTGACATAGATAGATTCAAGTCCCTTTTAGATGAGCAGAAAAAGCGTTCAAGAGATGCAAGAAAAAATGCCGGTGAGGACGCATGGATTTCCGACAGCACCGACCTTTCCGATATTCAGCCAACGGTTTTCACAGGCTACAAGGTTTCAATGAGCGAGGCAAAGGTTGTTGCCATTATCAAAGACGGAGAAAGAACTCTTGCACTTTCTGAGGGCGAAAGCGGTGTAGTTATTCTTAACAAAACTCCTTTCTATGCCGAAAGCGGTGGACAGGTTGGTGACACAGGTAATATCATAAACGATGATATTGTTCTTTCTGTCAAGAACACCACTAAGGACGCATCGGGAATTTTTCTCCACAGCGTAACAGTTGAAAAGGGTGTTGTTACAGTTGATGATGTTGTCCAGGCAAAGATTGATGCAAAAAGAAGAATGAGCATCACCCGCAACCACACAGCGGCTCACCTTTTGCAGGCTGCCTTAAGAGAAGTTTTAGGCACTCATGTTGAACAGGCAGGTCAGTATGTAAGTGACGATTACTTTAGATTTGACTTTACCCACTTTGAGGCTCTCTCTGAGCAGGAACTTGAAAGTGTTGAAAACCTTGTAAATGAAAAAATCCTTGAACAGCTTGATGTTATTTCTGAGGAAATGAGCATTGATGAGGCTAAAAAGCTTGGTGCTATGATGCTCTTCGGCGAAAAGTACGGCGACAGAGTTCGTGTTGTAAATGCAGGGGACTTTTCCCTTGAATTCTGCGGTGGTACTCATGTAAGTAACACATCAAATATCGGTCTTTTCAAGATTAAGTCAGAAAATTCCGTAGCATCCGGCGTAAGAAGAATTGAGGCTGTAACAGGCGAGGGTGTGCTGAACTTCCTTGACAGCGTTTTGTATGTTGTTAATAAATGCACAGAGGCACTCCGCCTTAATAACCCTCGTGAGCTTATTCAGGGTTCAATCCGTATTGCCGAGGAAATGAAAGCCAAGGACAAGAAGATTGATGAGCTTAACAAGAAAATTGCTCAGAATGCAACTCAGGAAATTTTCAAAAATGCCAAGAGATACAAGGGAGTTCGTATTATCTCCGTTGCTATCAACGACGCAACAACAGATATGCTCCGTGATATTGCCTCAAGAGCTGTTAGCAACAACCCAATGACAGCTATTGTCCTTGCCGGTATTTCCGGCGACAAGGTAACATTTATCTGCTGTTGTGGTAAGGATGCAGTTGCTCACGGTCTGAAAGCCGGTGATATTGTTCGTCAGGTTGCACAGGTTGCCGGCGGTAACGGTGGAGGAAAGCCAAATATGGCTATGGCAGGCGCAAAGGACATCACCAAGGTTGACGACGCAATCATCGCAACAGAGGGAATCATCCATAAATTGGTTGACGAGTTGGGTATTGAATGATTTTAAGTGAATATGTAATAGCAAAAGGCTCCCTAAATAGAGGAGCCTTTGTTACATCAGTATTTTCCTTTCAGAAAGCCTCCACCAGACGGGTATTCCCTTAGCAAGGAAATACTCATCTGATGGAGCCTTTGTATGTGTCATTCCGAGGGAGCGTAGCGACCGAAGAATCTGAAAGGAAAGCAGAGGCGCCTTAATCGACACTATCAGGTTATATGAAATTATGGACTAAACAAAGCCTCCATCGGATGAGGGAGGTGGCACGGCTTTAGCCGTGACGGAAGGAGCGAAAAAGTTGTCAATACATCTTACTTTGTCTTTAGACAACAAGTTTTGAATTAGAACATATAACCACACTATCCTCTAAAGACAAAAAGAGCAAAAGAGAACACTTTTTCCCTCCTTCCACCGCAAGCGGTCCCCCTCCCTCCTCTGATGGAGGCTTTCTGTAACTCAAAGTTGCATCAAGAGGCAGGGGATTCCTCGACTGGCTCGGAATGACAAAGTGGTGGTGCAGAATGGCAGGATTTCGGTTCATTAATGACAGGGCTTTGGTTCTTCTTTGATATATTTCACAAAAGAACAAGACCGGAGTGTAAACTCCGGTCATACTTTTAAATATCAAATATCTATTAGACTGCTCTTGTAACCTTACCTGAACGTAAGCAACGGGTGCAAGCGTAAACACGCTTAGGCTGACCGTCAACAATAGCCTTAACTCTCTGTACATTTGGCTTCCAAGTTCTGTTTGAACGCCTATGTGAGTGAGATACCTTAATACCAAAAGTAACGCCTTTACCGCAGAATTCACATTTTGCCATGCGTCTGCACCTCCTTAGCAATGATTAATCATATATGTTTTGCAACTATGATATAATAACAGATATTTCTTCGTTTTGCAAGTGTTTTTTGAAATTTGTGCAGAAAAAGTCAAATATATCTTATTATCCTTGTAATTTTCAGATTAATAAGTTATAATTGTATGAATAATAATATTTGAAAATAGGTGAAGATATGTTAAGTGAGCTATTAAATGCTTTGCGTGGGGGCAGTGTTGATTTTGCCTCAATAATGATGCAGTTAATTGCACTTTTGGTTATTATATTTTTAGTTTTGCCCTTTCATGAATGGGCACACGCCTTTACAGCACTAAAACTAGGGGACACCTCTGTAAAATACAGAGGTAGGCTTTCCCTTAACCCCCTTGCACATATTGATGTTATAGGTTCAATTTGTCTTTTGTGCTTTGGCTTTGGTTGGGCAAAGCCTGTACCAATTGATTCAAGAAATTTCAAGAATGAAAAGGTTGGTATGGCTATAACCGCCCTTATGGGACCGGTTGCAAACCTTGTTGCCGCCCTTGTGGGTCAGCTGATAATTTATGCAATTCTTGCATTTGCTCCAACGTTATTTGTTTCTTCACAGGTTGGCTACTATATTTATATGTTCTTAAGTTACTATGTAACAGTAAATATCTACCTTGCTGTGTTTAATCTTATTCCAATTCCACCTTTGGACGGCTCTAAAATTCTCTTTGTATTTTTACCCGACAAGGCTGTCTATTTCTTTTATCAGTACGAAAGATACATTATGATTTTGCTTTTCGTTCTCCTTTGGATGGGATTTTTAAGCACACCTCTTATGTACCTTAGCAATTTTGTTTATGACGGCATCAGCTTTATTGCAAGACTTCCGTTTTTGTGGGCGTTCTGATAATGAGTAGTATTGTAAATGAAAAGACCTCACAGGTGGTTAGTCCATCAAGTTTGGAGTACGGTGACGACAAGCACAAGTTGCTTTATCACACAGATGTATTTGACGGTCCTCTTGACTTGCTACTGACACTTATTGCCAAGAACAAAATCGACATTTGCGACATTGTTATTTCCGACCTGATTGACCAGTATCTTGAACAAATCAAGCTTATGCAGGAAGAAGAGATGGACATAGCCTCGGAATTTTTGCAGATGGCAAGCAGGCTTGTATATATCAAGTCCGTAATGCTACTTCCAAAGTATGAGGAAGAGGCGGAGGAACTGAAAAAGGAACTGACAGGCCAGCTCATTGAGTATCAGCTTTGCAAGGAGATAGCCTTGATGCTGTCAGAGGAAATCAGCTTTGGTTACTTTACAAAAGAACCAAGCAAGATGAATTTTGACACAACCTACGACAGAAGTCACGACCCCTTCGACATAGCAAAGGGCTATATATCCGCCGTGGGCAGAGGAAAGGCAAAGCTACCCCCTCCCAAGGAGGCTTTTTCGGGGATTGTCAGCAGAAAGATTGTTTCTGTTTCCTCCAAGATTATTACCGTTATGCGAAAGCTTTACAAGGGCAACACCGTAAGGTACAGCACCCTGTTTGAAGCCGCCAATGGTAAAAGCGACCTTGTAGCCACATTTCTTGCTGTGCTTGAACTTGTAAAAGGTAAGCGTGTAAGGATTGAGGGCGAGGGCGACAATGCCGAAGTGAGAATGATTTAATTCTTTTGAGGAATAATATATGAATAATGAAGAAATGAAAAGGGCTGTTGAGGCAATACTTTTTGCCGCGGGTGAATCTGTGGAAATTTCAAGGATTGCACAGGCTCTTGAACTGACACAAAAAAATGCCGAAAAACTTCTTGAAGAGGTTAAGGAGGAGTTTAACTCCCAAAATCACGGCTTTAAAATAATGCGCTACAAGGAAAGCTACCAGTTTGTAACCCACAAGGAGTATGAGGAACAAGTACGCCGAGTGATGGACTTAAACCGCAAAAAGCCACTTTCTCAGGCAGCTATGGAGGTGCTTGCAGTAATCGCCTACAACCAGCCTGTTACAAAGGCATTTGTGGAGCAAATCCGTGGTGTTGACTGTTCCGGAGTTATTGGCTCCCTCACAGTAAAAGGACTTATTGAAGAACAGGGTAGGCTTGAACTACCCGGCAGACCTCTCCTTTACGGCACAACAGAAAATTTTCTAAGATGCTTTAACATCAGCTCCATTGAGGAACTTCCTCCAATTCCCCAGTCCGATAAAGAGGGCAAAGGAGAGGAAACTTCTACCGACTCTGAAACCGAAAATAATGATGAAAATGATACACAGCAGGATGTTGTAACAGGCACGCCACAGGAAATTGTAGAAATGGCAGTTGAGGAATAATAATGACTGTACTCGCCATAATACTGTTGATACTTTTTCTTCTCTTTCTCCTTTCCCTATGCAAGGTGAAGGTGACGGCAAGGTATGAGGATAAACCCCTTGTTACGGTAAAGTTTTTATTCCTTAAGTTAACCTTTCCTGCTGAAAAAAAGGCTAAGAAGAAAAAGCCGAAAAAGAAGAAAAAATCCTCTGCACCTAAAAAAAAGCCTGATAAAAAACAGGAAAAAGAAAAAAAGAAGTCCCAAAATCCTATGAAACAGCTTTGGAGCAAAAAGGGTCTTTCGGGACTTATGGATATTCTGAAGGAACTTCTGAAACTTTCAAAGGGCGTACTAAGGGGATTTTTCAGCCGACTTATAATACACAATGTTGAAGTGAAAATTACTGTCAGCGGTGAAAATGCTTTTGATACTGCAATGGTCTATGGAACTGCCTGCGCCGTGGTGTATCCGGTTATGGGTCGGCTTTACAATTCCCTGAATATTGAGGACTACACAGTAGATGTGCAGTCTGATTTTAGGGAGGACAGCCAGACCACTGTGTATGCCTGTGCCTTTTGCACAATCAGATTAATCTACATTATAATAATCGCAATAAAGGCTCTCTTACGAGCATTAAAAACATATTTTAAAATGAAATTTTAATAAGGAGAATTACTATGAGTGAACATCCTATTGAAAGCCTAATGGGCGTAACAATGCAAAAAATAAAGGAAATGGTGGATGTTAACACCATTATCGGAGACCCCATTACAACCCCTGACGGAACAGTAATTGTTCCTGTTTCAAAGGTTAGCTACGGTTTTGCCAGCGGTGGTTCCGACTTCCCATCCAAAAAGGACGGAAAGAATTGCTTTGGTGGTGGTTCCGGTGCCGGTATTACTATCAACCCTGTTGGTTTTCTCACCGTAACAAGGGGCGAAGTTAAGATGATTGGCGTTGGAGAAACTGACGGAACTCTTGACAAGGCTATTGCAATGGTGCCGGATGTTTTTGACAAGCTCAGCGGTATCTTTAAAAAGGATAAAAAGGACAAGAAAAATAAAACAGACAAAACCCCTGTAATTACTGTTGACGACAGCGAGGCAGAGGAGTAAATATTATGGGAAACACTGAATAAATCAGTGTTTCCCTTGAATAAAGATTTTTTCATATCATAACCTTTACCGAGGTGATTATATGAAAAAATTTATAGCGGTAATTTTTTGCTGTGTTTTTATCTTTTCTATGTCAGCAACTAGCGCCTTTGCCGGTGAAGTTTCCACTTCGGCAGGGGCATCTGTTCTCCTGTGCGCAAACAACGGCAAGGTGCTTTACAGTCACAATATGAACACAAGAATGAAGATGGCATCTACCACAAAGCTGATGACCGCCCTTCTGACCCTGGAAAATGCTGAAAAGGACAATAGAGTTGTTACCTTTAAGGAGTCAATGATTGAAAAGGGCAGTTCAATGTATCTTAAGGTGGGGGAAAAGCTCCGCCTTGAGGATTTGTGCGTTGGTATGCTGTTGCCCTCCGGTAACGATGCCGCCACCTGTGCCGCAGTTTCTATTGCAGGCAGTAAAGAAAAGTTTGCAGAAAAGATGAACAAAAGGGCAAAAGAAATTGGTATGAAGAATACCAATTTTGTTACACCCTCGGGTCTTGACGACGACAATCATTACAGCACCGCCTATGATATGGCTTTGCTGATGAAAGAGTGCCTGAAAAACAAAAGGTTTCGGGAAATCAGCGGTAGTGTTTCAATGACGGTAAGCTTTGTAAGTCCACAGGACAAAGCTGTTACATATCAAAATCACAACAGACTGCTTTCCTCCTATGAGTACTGCATCAGCGGAAAAACAGGCTACACCGAAAGTGCCGGTAGATGCCTTGTTACTGCATCTAGGAAAAATGGCGTCACCCTTATTGCAGTAACACTAAACGACCGCAACGACTGGGAGGACCACACTTCTCTTTACGATTATGGCTTTAGTGAGGTGCAGAGTAAAACTTTTTCTGCCAAAACCATAACCCAAAGTGTTGTTGGAGGAAAATGTGACAGCGTAAAGCTGAAAATAGAGGAAAAAACCTTTGTTACAAACAGCAAAAATGATAAAATCACAATGAAAATATTAATTGACCCATTTGCATATGCCCCTATAAACAAAGGGGATAGGGCAGGACTTGTGCTTTACTGCAAAAACGGTAGAGTGATTGATAAATCCACCCTGAAATATGGGGATGATATAGAATACAAAACAACCCAAAGTGGTTTTTGGGAATTTATAAAAGGAATATTTTGATGGCTAAAAAAGAACTTGTAAGACTACAAAAAATGATGGCAGACTGCGGTGTAGCGTCCCGAAGAAAATCAGAGGATTTAATAAGACAGGGAAGTGTCAAGGTAAACGGCAGAGTTGCCCAGATTGGCGACAAGGTTGACCCTGTTAACGACAAGGTGTTTGTTAAAGGACAGCGTATAAAAGGCACAGCAATGCCGAAAAAAAGGTACATTATGCTCCACAAGCCCCGAGGCTATGTTACAACAATGAGTGACGAAATGGGCAGAAAGTGCGTTGCAGAGCTTGTTTCTGATATTGACGAGAGAATTTACCCTGTTGGCAGACTTGACAGGGACAGCGAGGGACTTCTCCTAATGACAAATGACGGAGAGTTTGCAAACACCGTCACCCACCCCAAGAAGGACATTTACAAGGTTTACCGTGTAACAGTCCGTCCAAAAATTACAGACGAGCAGATTACACAGATGATGATGGGAATGACCATTGACGGCTACAAAACAAAGCCCTGCGAGGTGCGTGTAATCACCCGTCAGGAGGGGAGAGTTGTGCTGGAAATTCTCCTCCACGAGGGCAGAAACCGTCAAATCAGAAAAATGTGCGAACAGCTTGGGCTGGAGGTTGCAAGACTTAAGAGGACTGCAATCGGCACAGTAAAACTGGGTATGCTGAAAACCGGCGACTGGCGTGACCTTACACAAAAGGAAATCGACAAGCTGGTGGCAAACCCAAACCCATCTTCTCATATCGTTTAATGGACTAAAGATAGCCTGTATGATTCCCCTAACAAAGTAAGTGGTAAAGGTTGGGGATTCCTCGGCAGGCTCGGAATGACAGTGTTGTGGCTCGGTCATAACATAGTGGTAGCTCGGAATTAGCTGGCATTTTGGCGGATGCAGTTTCAATTTGTTTTA
>JBJEPA010000203.1:0-5130 GCA_051880995.1 Ruminococcus sp. | reverse complement strand
CTTTTGTATGTCATTTTATACTTTAATTATAGCACATTTTTAGTGGAAAAAACATACATTTTAAAGTAAAAAATTAGTCAAAGCAAAACAAATTTTTTTAAAATAATGCACAAAATTACATAAAATAGTCATTGACAAAATATCAACTTACTGATATAATAAGCAATGCTGATTGGGGCCAATAGCTCAGTTGGTTAGAGCTACCGGCTCATAACCGGTCGGTCCGGGGTTCGAGTCCCTGTTGGCCCACCAATTACCTCGATGATTTCATCGGGGTTATTTTTTTATTTTAGTGGGGTGAAATTATGGAAAAGGAACTTACATATAAATTTGTTAAAAGTGAAGAGGAAATCAAAGCCTTTGGGGAATTGGCGGACAAAATCTGGCACGAATACTTCCCCTGCATTTTGGAAAAGGAACAAATCGACTATATGGTGGAAATGTTCTTTAGCAAAAAGGCTATTTCAGACTCTATAAATGATGGGTACGAATTTTACTTTGTAAAACAGGGTGAAGAAAATATCGGCTTTATTGCAATTCACCCCGAAGAGGAAAAGATGTTTTTAAGCAAGCTGTACCTTGCAAAGGAGCACCGTGGCAAGGGATACGCAAGTCGTATGATGGACTTTGTAAAGGAGCAGACCGTAAAAAAGGGACTCTCTAAAATTTACCTCACCGTAAACAAATACAACACCCACACAATTGATGTATATAAGCACCACAGTTTTAAGGTGATTAAAAGTGCAGAGTTTCACATTGGCAAGGGGTACATTATGGACGACTATGTAATGGAGCTTTGTCTTTAAGGTAATTACAAGAAGAGTAAGCACTTTGAGTTACATACAGCCTCCCCTGTGTAAGGTATTCCCTTGCTAAGGGAAATACCCCGTAGGGGCAAAGGGTTTGCCGTTTTCGCCAGAAAAGCTGTCGGCAAAGGCGACTGGGGGAGCGAAAAAGTAGTCAATATATCTTATTTTGTCTTTAGCACTTACCCATAGGCTCCCCTGTGTAAGGGGAGCTGTCGCAAAGCGACTGAGGGGTTGTAAAAGTAGTCTTTTTGATGGGATTTTGTCTTTAGATAATAAGGTATGAGTAAGAACATATATCCGCACTATCATCTAAAGACAAAATGGGCAAAAAAGAACACTTTTTCCCTCCTTCCGTCACGCAAGCGTGCCACCTCCCTCATCTGAGGGAGGCTAGCATAGAGGAAAGTTTTGATGTAACAAAGGCTCCCTCGGATGAGGTATTCCCTTGCTAAGGGAAATGCCCCGTAGGGGCAAAGGGTTTGCCGTTTTCGCCAGAAAAAGCTGTCGCAAAGCGACTGAGGGGTTGTAAAAGTAGTCTTTTTGATGGGATTTTGTCTTTAGATAATAAGGTATGAGTAAGAACATATATCCGCACTATCATCTAAAGACAAAATGGGCAAAAAAGAACACTTTTTCCCTCCTTCCGTCACGCAAGCGTGCCACCTCCCTCGTCTGAGGGAGGCTGAATATAACAAACCCTCCACCGCAAGCGGTCCCCCTCCCTTTACACAAGGGAGGCGGTTGGGAGGGTGCAAGAGGTAACTCCCTTTACACAAGGACGGTAGTGGGGAGGGCAAGAGGTACTCCTCCCTCATCCGAGGGAGGCTTTGTTAAGTATAAAATAAAGTCAATTTGACTTATACACTTTATTATAGTAAAATGGTGAAGAACAAAATAATGGGAGGGTTTTTATGAGTACAACCAACATATACATACTTATCTCCATAGCGGCATATCTTGCTTTGGTGCTTGTAATAGGTATTGTATGCTCAAAACAAAACAACACAGTTGACGACTTTTACCTTGGCGGACGAAAGTTAGGTCCTCTTGTAACAGCAATGAGTGCCGAGGCATCCGACATGAGCTCATGGCTTTTGATGGGACTTCCGGGGGTAGCCTACCTTAGCGGTGCAAGTGAGGCGGTATGGACAGCCTTGGGACTTGCTGTGGGTACATACCTTAACTGGCTTATCGTTTCAAAAAGACTTAGAAATTACAGTCAGAAAATTGACGCAATTACAATTCCTGAATTTTTCTCAAAGCGCTTTGGGGAAAAGAAAAACATCATTATGGCTATCTCTGCTGTAATAATCATTGTTTTCTTTGTTCCTTACACAGCCTCCGGCTTTGCAGCCTGTGGTAAGCTGTTCGGTACAATTTTCGGCATTGACTACCATCTTGCAATGGTTATCTCCGCAATAGTTATTGTTGGCTACACAACAATCGGCGGTTTCCTTGCAGCATCAACAACCGACTTTATGCAGAGCATTGTAATGACTCTTGCTTTACTTACAATTCTGGGATTTGGTGTATATTCAGCAGGCGGTTTTGCAAATGTTATTGACAACGCATCCTCCTTGCCGGGTTACCTCAGCCTTACAAGCTCCTATGTTGCAAGCGAAGGCACTTCCCAGCCTTTTGGACTTCTTAACATTTTCTCACTCCTTGCATGGGGTCTTGGATACTTTGGTATGCCACATATTCTCCTTAGATTTATGGCTATCAAGGACAGCAAGCAGTTAAAAACATCAAGAAGAGTTGCAACAGTTTGGGTTGTTATTTCCCTTGCAGTTGCAGTATTTATCGGCTTTGTTGGACTTGCAATGACAAAAAGCGGTGCAATGGAAAGCCTTGCAGACAGCGAAACAATCATCATCAGCATTTCAAGCCTGCTTGCTGAAAACGGTGCTGTTTTCGCACTTATTGCCGGTGTAATTCTTGCCGGTATCCTTGCATCTACAATGAGTACAGCCGACAGCCAGCTCCTTACAGCCTCCTCCGGTGTTTCTGAAAATATCATCGGCGGTCTGTTCAAGATTAAAACTTCAAAGGCTATGGCTATGGTAATTGCAAGAGTAACACTTATTGTTATCTCCGTAGTTGCAGTTATCCTTGCGTGGGACCCTAACTCATCAGTATTTAACATTGTATCCTTTGCGTGGGCCGGCTTTGGCGCATCATTCGGACCAATTATGCTTTGCTCACTGTTCTGGAAGCGTACCAACAAGTGGGGCGCACTTTGCGGTATGGTTGCCGGCGGTGCAATGGTATTCCTATGGAAGTATGTAATTGCTCCTATTGGCGTAGCTAATGAGTCACTTGCATTCCTTAATATTTACGAACTTCTTCCTGCATTTATCACAGGACTTCTATTCACCATTGTTGTGAGCCTTATCACCAAAAATCCGGATAAGGAAATCACAGACACATTCCTTGAAGTTAAAAAGATGGCATAAGAACAACTGATAGATAAATCATCAAGTGAAAGCCTCCGATGGATAATCATCGGAGGTTTTGTTCATAGTTAGGCTTTTTGTACCGCATAAAGGCACCATCAAATGAGTATTCCCTTGCAGTGTAACAAAGCCTCCCCTCGTCAGCCTCCCCTGTGTAAGGGGAGGTGTCACCGTCAAGGTGACGGAGGGGTTGTAAAAGTATTCTATATAACTTACTTTGTCTTTAGATGTAACAAAGAATTTCAATCCTATCAAAATAATTTCTAAATCAAAACTACCTACTGACAAACCCTCCACCGCAAGCGGTACTCCCTTTACACAAGGGAGGCAGTGGGGAGGGCAAGCGTGCCACTTTCCTCGTCTGAGGGAGGTTTTCTATTTTAACAGAAAAAACGCTGAATCCTTGTGGGTTCAGCGTTTTTTACTGTAAAACAATCTATTTAATTATACATATCCTATAATTGAGGACACTAAGATTACAACCATAAACACAGGGGAAACATACTTAACCATAACATTGTAAAGCTTTTTGCCCTTGAATGGACCGGAAAGGCGAATTTCCTCCTCCACAGTTTTTGGCTTAACAATATATCCAACAAAGATACAGGTGAGAAGTCCTGCTATTGGCATAAGGATGTTGTTGCTGATGTAGTCGAAGAAGTCAAGGAATGACATTCCGAAGAGTGTGATATCGCTCCAAATTCCAAAGCCTAAGGAGGATGGAATTGCTATGAGGAAAGAAACAGCCAGAATCAGCAGACAGCCCGGTATTCTCTTGATGTTGAACTTGTCCATAATTACTGAGAGGATTGTTTCCATAAGAGAAACAGCTGATGTCAGCGCTGCAAGGAAAACAAGGATGAAGAATAAAGCACCTACAATTTGCCCCCCTGCCATTGAGTTGAACACCTTTGGCAACATAACAAACATAAGTGTGGGGCCTTTTTCCAGCATATTTGGGTCGCCGTTTGAAAAGGCAAACACAGCAGGGATAATCATAACACCTGCCATAAATGCAATGGCGGTGTCGAAAATTTCAATCTGTCTTACGGACTTTTCAAGGTTGTCCTTTTTGCTCATATATGAACCGTAGGTTATCATAATACCCATTGCAAGTGACATTGAGTAGAAAAGCTGACCCATAGCTGCCACAACGGTTTTAATAGAAAATTCTTCAAAGTTTGGCTTGATGTAGTAGATAAAGCCTTCCCAAGCACCATCAAGAGTCAAAGCATAAATACCAATGCCCACAGTCATAACAATGAGAACAGGCATTAGGAACTTGCTCACCTTTTCAATTCCCTTTTGAACGCCAAACATAATGATGATTGCGGTGATTGCAATAAAGATAGCAAGGTAGAATAGTGGCTCACCTGTCTGTCCGATAAACCCTCCAAAATATTCGTCAGATGAGGCAGACGCACCGTTGCCCGACACAAAGAGTGTTACAAATTTTGTTACCCATCCGCCGATTACGCTGTAATATGGGAAGATGATGATTGGAATAATTGCAACAATGTAGCCGATAAATGAGCATTTTTTGTTTAACGCACCAAAGGCATCAATACAGCTTTTGCCTGTTTTTCTGCCGATTGCAATTTCGGTTAGCATCAGGGAAAAACCAAAGGTTACAGCAAGGATTAAATATACAAGGAGAAAAATTCCTCCACCGTACTTTGCCGCAAGGTATGGAAATCGCCACAGGTTGCCAAGTCCAACAGCAGAGCCTGCCGCAGCAAGGACAAAGCCGATTCTTGTGGAAAATCCGCTTTTCTTGTTCATAAATTACCCTCCAATTATAAATTTTTCGAAAATTATAAATCGCTTTAATTGTACCATAATCTATTGTGTATTACAAATGATTT
>JBJEPA010000202.1:0-5183 GCA_051880995.1 Ruminococcus sp. | reverse complement strand
ATGGATAAAAATGGGAAATAACTAAAAACTAAAAACTAAAAACTGAATACTAAAAACTAAAAACTCCAAACTCAACTAAGTGTACGAATTTCTCGGTTGTATGCCCTTTTGTACAGTATGACAGAAACCAAAAAGCTTAGTGACTCTGCAATGATGAAGGCGAACCACACAAGATAGTCAGGTGCCATATTGGCTTGAACCATAAGGGTGAAAACATACACAACAGGCAATACAAGTAGGAGTTGTCTAAGCACAGAGATTATCAGTGAGGCTGAACCGCAGTTTATGCCCTGGAAAACCCCTTGAAACGCAATATTGCCACCGGCAAACAAAAAGCTTATTGAAATAATTTTCATGGTGTCAATACATATACTTTGGGTGTTGCCTGACAGTCCGAACATTCCTGAAATTGGTGTTGCGAAAAGTTCAAGAACCACAATTCCCGCAATCATAATTACTGTGGTATAAATCAGTCCGCACCTTACACCCTGGACAACTCGCTTTTTACTGCCCATTCCGTAGTTAAAGGAAACTATCGGAGTGACTGCATCTCTTATTCCAAAGGCAGCAAAGAGGATGAACTGCTGGATTTTGTAGTAAAGACCATAGGCTGTAACATAGGACTCCCCTAACCTTACCAGAATCACATTCAGTCCGTAGGTCATAAATGACATAAGAGCCTGTGCAATTATTGCAGGCAGACCGATTGAATATATCTGCTTGATTGTAGAGCCTGAGGGCTTTATATACTTTATTCCGTTTTTAATCTCTTTGTTGAATATCAGGTGGAAAACAAATGCAGTAATCATAGAAACTATCTGACCGATAACAGTAGCATAGGCGGCACCGGACGCACCGAGGGATGGGAACCCCAACCAGCCGTAAATCATAATTGGGTCAAGGACAATGTTTGTTACTGCACCGGCAATTTGTGCAATAGTAGCAAAGATTGATCTGCCTGTGGCTTGCAATAACTTTTCATATATTCCAAAGAAAACTATTCCAATAGAAAGCACACAGCATATTGTAAGGTAATCAACCGCCATATCCCTGACAACAGGATTCCGGGTTTGACTGGATATGTAGGGCTTGACCCCCACAAGACCAAAAATAAGAAACACAGCGTAGATTATTACTCCCAAAAATGTTGCGTTACCTGCTGTTCTGTTTACCTTTTCATGATCCCCTTGACCTAGAGAACGGGACAATAGTGCGTTTGCACCCACACCTGTTCCTATTCCCACAGCCACCATAAGCATCTGCACAGGAAAAGCAAGGGTGAGTGCGTTGAGAGCCTCTTCCCCATTTGTGGGCATATTTGATATAAATGCGCTGTCAACAATGTTGTAAACAGCTTGAAGCACCATGGAAATTATCATTGGTATGCCCATTGAAAGCATAAGGGTGTTGACATTCTTTTCACCCATTTTATTTATTCTTTTCTCTTTCTCCATAAAAATAACCTCTCTCTAAGGAAACACTGATTAAATCATTTGCAGTGTTCCCCTAATTTTTGAGGGCAAAAGAAAAAAGCGTAAACCCATTCCTGGATTTACGCTTTCGCCACTCGGTTATTTGATTATATCAAATGTTACGCTGAAAAGTCAAGGGAAACACTGATATTTTACCAATATCTCCTGCTTCTCTGCATTGCGTGTTTACGGCGACGGCGGGATTTTTTCTTCTCATTTACAAGAACTACCACAAACACACCGCCCATAACTGCAATTACAATTAAAAGCCATTTGATAATACCGGAACTGCTTTCTGTTTCGGGGGTTACAGATTCAAAACCGCTTTCTGATGCAAGTCCTGCAAGAGCCTCGCTTGCCATTTCGTTTGACTCAAGAACGACTGTTGTGCTTGTTGCCTCCTCCACATTTGTGTCACTGTCGGCACTCTCTGTGGTTTCTGCGTCCTTAAACTCAAACTTTGCCTTTTCTTCGGTATCCTCTGCAATATCCTCTTCCTTTGCCTCAGGGTTTACTATTGCGTCCTCTGAGAACAAAGCAGTTTCTGTCTTTTGGTCAACCTCACCTGTGGATTCCATTTCGTTGTAGTCCTGGAAATCCTTAACGGCGGCTTCGGTTAATTCACCAAAATATCCTGTTGCGTCATCTTCCATATACTTCAGCTCAATGAGCCTTTCCTGTACGGAATAAACATCGTCGCTGTAATCTCCAACAGAGAGTACATTCTCTTTCTCTTCCTCTTCCTGCTTTTCCTCTTCCTTATCCTGTTGTGGCTCTGTTGTTTCCTCCTGAGCCATAGGAGCGGCGGAGGAATAGAGGATATCTCTGTCTGTCTTACCGCATATTCCGTCAACAGTTACACCGGCTGCCTTCTGGAACTCTTTGTATGCCTTTTCGGTTACTTCGCCAAAGTAGCCTGTGATTTCGTCATTGTAGAAACCAAGAGCCTTTAATCTTTTTTGAAGCTTTGTAACAGCTGCGCCTGAGTCGCCAATCTGCCAGGCAGTCTTTTTAACCTTTACCTTTTTTGTTGTGTCGGAACTATTGTCGGCTGTTGCGTTGGTGTCGTTTGGTGTCTGGTCAGAAGCACCGTCTGAGCCAAAGTTGTATGTAACACCACCAATTGTTCTTGATGTGTTGACTATGTACTGACCATCCTCGTAGTAGTAATACTGACCGGCAACCTCCTGCCAACCGGATGTTGGATAGCTTACGCCGGAAACCTTGAACCAGTTAGTCCAAGACTTGTTGCTGATGGATTCAAGACATACATCAGATGCCTCGTCACGAGCATCAATGCCCATTCCACCACCAACATACACACCAACATGACCATACTGATAAAGACCAAGTCCGTGAATACGAGGGATTGTATCTATTGAACCTGATTCGGGAGAAGCAGCAAGCATTGGTTCTGTTACACGCTCGCCCCCTGCATATGAATAGATAAGTCCGCTACAGTCAACACTTCCAACGGAAGAACCGCCCCAGACATACTGCCAATTTTCATTGTATGCTCTGTATGCCCAGTTAACAAGTCCTGCACCCGAGCCGGAAGCCGAAGCTGTTGTTGTGCCAATGATAGCTGTTGTTGAAAGAATGGCAACAACTATAATCAGCGTCAGAATTCTCTTCATTCTTGTCATAAAGTAAAACCTCCAATATAAAAGGCACTGCTAATATTATTACAAGTGCCTGTTACAAACAATTTACAAGAGTTACATTTCTGTAACAAAATTATAACAACATAAAGGAGATTTTGCAAGAGATTTGATATATTTTTTTAATTTTTCAGGATATTTATACAGTATGCACAATAATTTTTCATATATGACAGCATTATCATAAATAATTTTTTATTCTGACTGTAACTTTTATAAAAAGTATTTACAAAGTAAAAAAATCGCTGTATTTAAGGCTTAACCAAAAATACAGCGACTTTTATTATGTAATAAGTTACAAATTATTCTTCCTCAAGAACTGATGTGCAGTGAGGGCATCTTGTTGCTTCAATATCAATTTCGCTTTTGCAGAAAGGACAGGTTTTCGTTGTAACTTCCTCTTCCTTTTCTTCCTTCTTCCTGCCAACAGACATAACCCTGTTGATAAACTTAACAAGGCAGAAGATGATGACAGCCATAATAAGGAAGTTGATTACAGCGGAAATGAAGTTGCCCAGCTGGATAGTGCCTACATTCAGCACTTTGGTCATTTCCTCAATGGAGTCAACACCGATGCATTTACTGATGACAAGTTGAATAAATGGTGTGATAACATCATCACAAAGTGAGCTTACAATTGTCTGAAAAGCTCCGCCGATGATAACAGCAACAGCCAAATCAAGGACATTGCCCCTCATAACAAATTCTTTAAATTCACCGAATATCTTTTTCATATTGCACCTCTTTTTAATATTTATATAGCCTCATAGCCTCACTCAGACAGCAAACACACTGTCATTCCGAGTCACCACTCTGTCATTCCGAGTCACCACTCTGTCATTCCGAGCTTGTCGAGGAATCCCCCTCCTCTACCACTTACTTTGTTAGAGAAAACATACTTTCATATGACCTGATAGTGTCGGTTAATGCACTACTGCTATCCTTTCAGATTCCTCGCTACGCTCGGAATGACAGGGTGAGTGTTAGAATGACAAGGGTGGGAGCCTTTATTAAACAAGATTAACCTTATGGTAAACCTTTTTACCCTTTTTGATTACAAGCTCATTGTCGCTGAACAAATCCTCTGTGATAGGCATAAACATATCGGACACCTTGCTGTCGTTTACTGCGATGCCGTTTTGCTGAATCAGTCGTCTGCCCTCTCCCTTGCTGGAGATAAGTCCGCACTTTAACAGCAGGTCAAGGATTTGCACACCATCGGTGATTTCAGCCTTTGTAATGTCGGTTGAAGGCATATTTTCGTCAGTTGCACCTGCGCCGAAAACTGCCCTTGCTGTTGTCTGGGCTTTTGTTGCCTCTTCCTCACCGTGGATAAGCTTTGTTACTTCATATGCCAAAACTTCCTTAGCCTTGTTGATTTCGGCACCCTCCAGCTTTTCAAGTTTTGCAATTTCCTCAAGTGGCAGGAATGTAAGCATTTTCAGGCACTTGATAACATCGCTGTCGTCAACATTTCTCCAGTACTGGTAAAAGTCGTATGGTGAAGTCTTTTCGGCAGAAAGCCAAACTGCTCCCGACTGGGTTTTGCCCATCTTTTTACCCTCGGAGTTAAGGAGGAGATTGATTGTCATTGCGTATGCGTCCTTGCCCAGCTTACGCCTGATAAGTTCAGTACCGCCCAGCATATTTGACCACTGGTCGTCACCGCCGAACTGCATATTACAGCCGTACTTCTGATACAGGGCGTAAAAGTCGTAGGACTGCATAATCATATAGTTAAATTCAAGGAAGGAAAGTCCCTTTTCCATTCTCTGCTTGTAGCACTCCGCTGTAAGCATACGGTTAACGCTGAAATGAGCGCCCACTTCTCTAAGCACATCAACATAGTTTAAGTCCATCAGCCAGTCAGCATTGTTGACAAGGAGTGCCTTGCCGTCTGAAAAGTCGATAAACTTGCTCATCTGCTCCTTAAAGCAGTCAACATTGTGCTGGATTGTTTCGTGAGTCATCATCTGACGCATATCGGTTCTGCCGGAGGGATCGCCAATCATTGCAGTACCTCCGCCGATAAGTGCAATAGGCTTGTTGC
>JBJEPA010000201.1:0-5239 GCA_051880995.1 Ruminococcus sp. | reverse complement strand
TCCTTATAAGAGATAATATGAAGGTGATTAGAAAAATATGATTACTTTCCAAGCTCCTCTGCCCTGCGTGTGCAGGAAGCCATTGCAGACTTTACACCTTCGTAGAACCTATATTCCTCAAGGGTGTCAAGTGCCGCTATTGTTGTTCCTCCCGGTGAAGAAACCTTTTTGATTAATGTATCGGGACTGTCACCGCTGTCCCTAAGCATTGCAGCACTTCCCTCAAGGGTTGCCACAACAAGGTTAAGGGCATTTTCGTAAGGAATACCACATTCCTGTGCATAGTCTGCCATTGCTTTGGCAAAGAGGTAAATATATGCCGGACTGCTTCCGTTAACAGCAATAATCTCATTCATATGCTCCTCGCCGAAAACTTCAACTGTACCATTGAGAGCAAACATATCCTTAACTATATTAAAATCTTCTGTGCTGATGTTTTGTGACGGACACAGGGCGGTTGCACCCTTTCCAAGAAGCAAAGGGGTATTTGGCATAACCCTAACCATTGGGCATTCACATTCAAGGGTGGTTTGAACATAGGAAATGGAAATTCCTGCTGCAATAGAAACAAAGATTTTTGTATTATCCACATCTTTCTTTATCTCCAAAAGCACATCCTCATAGTTTTGTGGCTTAACGGCAAGGACGATAATATCGCTATTTTTAACAACATCATTACCGCTTGCAAGGGTATTTATCCCCTTTTCTGCCATAGGCTTAAGCTGGCTTTCGCTAATGTCAAACACATTGATTCTTTCGGCAGGGGCAACATTGTTCTTTAAAAGACCGTTGATAATAGCTGTTGCCATATTACCTGCACCGATAAATCCAATTCTTTTCTCCATTTCTTCTTCCTCCTATTTAACATCCAAAGGACGGATTATATGACGCACAATTATAGTCAAAGTTAAGCTTGTTCTTCTCGCCGTCACGGGTATAGTCCCCGTGGTAGAAAATCTCACACTCATCTATCCTTCGATATAAAAGTCCGGGATAGCACACCCCACCTGCGTGATGGTAGCAGAATATATTATCAATAAAGTCCTGCTTTATAGTGTTTCTTAAGTCCCTTGTGCCGGCGGTACTGAATGATTTTATCTTTAGTACCTTATATGCAATGTATCCTGTGTTACCTGAGGAATCCTTTACCTTGTACCAAGAGTTATTGTAAAGCTGTGCCGAAAGCAAGGTGACGCTTGTATTTTTACTTAAATTTTTAATTTTCTCATAGGAGGTACCTGCCCCCTTACGCAGAGCACATTTTGAGATAACCTGACCCTTGGTAAGATTTGTTCCGGAGGATGGGTAGGTATTAAAGAACAGATTTTTAATATCGTTGTCATTGGTTAAAACACCTGTTCCACAGTTATAAACAAAGCTTACAATGGCATCAAACTGACGCTGATTAAATTTAATTTTATTGTCGAGGAGGAACCTGTTTGTCTTAGAAACATATCCGTCTGTTTCCACAGAATCAACTAGGTATGCCATCGCTTCATCCTTAGTCATTCCGTTATAGAAGGTTTCTCCGGCATAAATCACTCTGCCGTAACCAACTGTAAGACATGGGAAGTTTGTGAGTGGATCATAGATTGCATTTGAAAGGAATCCCTCGTAATTTGCTATAAAGTTAATAATGCTGTTGCTGGCGTGACGTTCCTCACAAGAGGTAGTTGTGTTGCTTTCTACTTTGGTAACAAAGGCTTTACCGTAGCTTCCGTTACTCTTTAGCCACTTTCCGTTGTACTTTGAATAGGCTACAACCGAATATTTTCCGGATATGGTTAGCTTTTTACTACCTTTCCAAACATATGTGTCGCCATTAGCAGTTTTTGAAGAGGCTACAATTGTATATTTTGTACTGCCTGTTGTAAATACAAATTTAACTCCTGTTCGCAGTTTGTCTGTAATAGCAACAAATGTAACTTTGCTGTTTTTAGGTGCAGAATTTGGATTTGCATATGTAAAACGCACAGCCTCTCTGCCCTTAACTGTTACAAGACAGGTTGCCCAACCGGAGGAGGTTTTGGCATAGATTACTGCCTTTCCTGCCTTTTTACAAAGGACAAGACCGTCCTTTACTGTTGCAACGTTGGTGTCTGAGCTTGACCACTTAACTCCTGATGTGGAGGAAGTGAGGTAAATCGTCTTTGCTCTGTTAGCTGTGTAGGTTTTATTGGAAATATTAACACTGCCGGACATATTGACAACCTTAAGGGTGCAAGAAACTGTCTTTGAGCTTATTTGAGCCTTGATGGTGGCAGTCCCTGCCTTTTTTCCGTAAATAATGCCATCGGATGTTATTGAGGCAACACTTGTGTTTGAGGAGGACCATTTTATAGTTTCCTTAGTTGTATTAGTTGCCGGAATCTGATAATAACAACCCTTATACATTTTTGCTGAAGAATATTTCAGACTTAATGGACCTGTTGCCGAAATAGTAACCGTTGTGGGAATAGAGAACTTCATATAGGCATACGAGTTTGATATGTAGCCTGTTTTCCCGCTGTAGGTAACCTTGAACCAATTAAGATTGCTGTTATCTACAGCGCTTACTGTTGTACCCTTTGGTATTGTTGTGAGAACAGAATAGTTTGTGCCCGCTCCGCTCCTAAGGTTTACATCGTCAAGGGTGGTACTCTTCATAATAATAGAAGAACCGGATGCTTTGTTGACGCACTTGGTTGGGACATATCCCTCTGTGCCTGAGCTGTCCTTTGCCTTTACCCAGTAGCCCTTACTGCTTTGGGTTATGTACAGCGCAGTACCACTTTTTATAGATTTAATAGCGCTATATGAGGAACCGGCACCCTTGCGCATATAAAAAGTTCTGTTTGCTTTGACCTTATAACTGTTGCTGAATGATGTGGATTCCACCGTAACATTTGCACCGGTTGGAGCAATCTCTTGCTCATCATTTAGTTCCGCCGCGGAAACCGTAAATGTTTCCATAGCAACAACCAATGATGACAGCACTATAATTAAGGTCATTATTAATGACAATAACCGTATGATTGATACTTTTAAATTCATAAGAATCTCCGTATTATTTGAAAAAGATTTTTCTGTACTTTTGCAGATATTGTGCCACTACAACATTGATTGCAAGGTCATATATCAAAAAGACAAAGTTGCCTACAATCAGGAATACAAGTGGAATATTTACGCCGAAAAGTTCAAATGAATCGGCAGGCATACTAAATACAAAGAGCATTAGAAAATACACCGACACAGCGGCAGCATTGAATATGGCCAGCTTGATTATGTACTGTAGGATTTTACTTTTTAATCTTTCGATAAAGCTTTTTACAACAGGGTAATATCCAAAAAGCAAAAGGAAGAACAGCGCCGCCTCTTTGTCGGAAACAAAAAGCACGGACATAATGGAAATTACTCCATAGACAAGCATTGACCATCTAAAGCCAAATTCAAGGTATATTACAATGAGCATAACTCCTGCAATAACAGGAAATGCGTATGTTCCAAAGGGAAAAACCCCTGTTAGCATCATTAAAACCAGTGCCATTGCAGAAAAAACTCCGCCAACAGCAACCTTGACAGCCATACTACTCTTCATTAGCAACCACGACCACAACAATTACAACACATATCTGCACACATCATACCGGCACACATATCGCAACAACTGCAACCATACTGTTGGTTTGGCTGGTTATAGCCTGCTCCTGCTCCATACTGGCGGGAGCGCAGTATGTTGTTATAGGCAGCGTTATACTCAGCGTTTGATGGGTCCATTTGAACTGCTCTTTGAATGAACTGAAAAGCCTGTTCGCTCCAACCCTTTCGTGATGCACACATTCCCTTGAGGAAGTACCACTCGGCAGTTTTCTGACCTTCTGACACAGAGTCAAGAATCTGCTCAGCCTCTGCAATATTGTTAGCCATAATAAGTGAACGGACTCTCTGGAAAAGAGGGTCGGAAGAGGAACCTGTGCGGGAGTATCCGCCATTTGAAGCGCCTGCACCTGCATTTCCATTTTTCCTCATATCAAGAATCATATCGTATGCTTCGTTAATTTCTTTCATTTTTTCGTCTGCTACATCCTTTAGGGGGGAATCAGCATAGTTATCGGGGTGATACTTTTTTGCAAGGGCTCTGTATGCAGCCTTTACCTGTTCATCAGTTGCATTTTCAGGAACACCTAAAACTTCATAAGGATTACTTACCATTTCTTTTTTCCTCCGAAAATAATACTGCCTTTTGTTTCTCTCCAAGGCCTTTTAGTAATATATTATCTATAATGCCACCGTATAGGGTAACATCAACAAGATTCCATGAATTATATGTTTGAGCAAGGGATTGATTGAGAACCTGAACACAGTAGTTCTTTATGTTGTCCCCCTTGTAATTTTTAAATGGGTTAAAGTTTCCGCTTTTTACATCATCTTCATAATCATCTGCGGCATCCATAAGGTATATCCATCTTCCAAGGTGATAGCCAAGGTTGCCAAGGACAAGCCTTTCGCTATCGTTTCTGCCCTCCTCTGACAAAACAGTTTTCAGCATATTTGCTGTTGGCTCTGCTGCCATATCAAGGTGACAATCAGGGTCAGATTCTGCCTTTGTCTGGGCAAGGGACATATCCTCAACAGCTTTATAGATTTGTGGGAATTTATCCTTTGCCTTTTTGCTCCATCTTTTAACAATCGGCTTTACAAGGCGACAGACAAGCTTTTTAATACCCTTTGAATCCTTTATGTTATCTATAATTTTAAAATATACACTGCAAACCGACAATGCACCGGCTTTTGAGAGTGAATCCTCCCCCTCTTTTATATAGGTACATTTTTTTAGGGGATTGCACCTGCACATCTTTTGCTCATATCCGGGACAATTACCCTTTAGAGCTAAAAGAAAAAGTGCATAAAATGTGCAATCATAGGAAAGTATTGCCCTTGACAGCACACCATATTCCTTGCCAAGTGATTTGCAAAGACCGCAATAGACAGCCTTGTACTCGTTAAATTCTCTGACGAGCAATTCATCCTTGTAAATTGTGACATAACCAAACAAATTGCTCACCTCACACATATAATTTTGCCATTGTATTATAACACAAGATTTGACATCTTACAATAGTTATGTGCCCAAAGGTTATTTCTGTATTAAAAAATTACAAATTACTTCCATATTTCAAATTATATTATAATGTTTATTTGATTATTTTATGAATTTTTCTTGAAAATCTGCAAAAATAGTTCAACTGCTAATTAAAGA
>JBJEPA010000200.1:0-5254 GCA_051880995.1 Ruminococcus sp. | reverse complement strand
AGCAGGTATTGAATACTTCTACACTCTTATTGATGACGCTGTTGCAAGAGTTGTTCGTTCTGAGGGTGGTTACATCTGGGCTTGTAAGAACTATGACGGTGATGTTATGAGTGATATGATTGCTACTGCTTTCGGCTCACTTGCTATGATGACTTCTGTTCTTGTTTCCCCAGACGGAATTTATGAATATGAGGCTGCTCATGGTACTGTTCAGCGCCACTACTACAAGCACCTTAAGGGTGAAGAAACATCAACAAACAGCGTTGCAACTCTCTTTGCATGGACAGGAGCTCTCAGAAAAAGAGGCGAGCTTGACGGCATAACTGAACTTTGTGACTTTGCTGATAAGCTTGAACAGGCTACAATCAAAACTATTGAAGACGGTGTTATGACAGGCGATCTTTATCTCCTCTCTACACTTGAAAACAAGAAGAAGGTTAACACAGAGGAATTCCTCCTTGCTATTAACGAAAGACTTAAGGCAATCTTATAATAAACCAGTCATTTCATTTTGAAGAGTTTATTATAATTTGAAAGGTGGCATAATAAGTGCCGAAGCATGATAAAATTTCTATGTCTGTTATCAGGCGTCTTCCAAGATATTACAGATTTATTTGTGAGTTATCTGATAATGGAGAAAAGAGAATAAGCTCAAGCAAACTGGCCGAGCTTATGAATGTGACAGCCAGCCAAATCAGACAGGACTTTAACTGCTTTGGTGGATTTGGTCAGCAGGGTTATGGTTACAGCATCGCATTTTTAAAGGATGAGATGGAAAACATACTTGGACTTAACAAGGTTAACAACGCCATTATTCTTGGTGCCGGTAACCTTGGCAAAGCCATTGCCCTACACATCAATTTTATTGAAAAAGGCTTTTCTGTTAAGGGTATATTTGAGACAAATCCGGAACTTGTAGGACAGGAAATCAAGGGGATTAAAATTTTCTCGGAAAGTGAAATTGAAAAGTTTATTGCTGACAACAATATTTCTATTGCTGTGTTGTGTGTTCCAAAGAACAGTGTTGCAAGTATTATTGACAAGCTTTACAGCAACGGAATCAAGGCTTTCTGGAATTTCTCTCACTATGATATTTCACGAAAATACAGTGATACGGTTGTAGAGAATGTACATATGACCGACAGCCTTATGACTCTATCATACAGATTAAACGATAATCCAAATTCTGAAAATTGATGATACAATAGGACAGCCACCCAATTGGGTGGCTGTTTTTTACTAATTTTTATGTGGTAATACTTTACATAAAAGTTCAGGGGCAGTCCGGTAAGAACTGCCCCTTATAAATTAATGTAAATTATATTTCTATTCCAAAATTATTTTGTATCCTTTTTAATTTCCTTTGCGCCTAAATCCTCGTCAGAAGTAAACTTGTAGTCGTTGCCGGGGATAATTGCATTTAGAATAATTCCTACAAGGGAACCAACTGCAAGACCGGAAAGTGAGATTGTAACTTCGCCGATTGTAAAGGAAATTGCACCTGCTGTTGAATATGCAATACCAATTGAGAGAACAAGGATAAGAGCCATAATAAGGACATTTCTCATATTTGTGAAGTTAACCTTGTTTTCAACAATGTTTCTTACACCGACGGAAGAAATCATACCGTAAAGAACAAGTGATACACCGCCAACTGTTGCTGTTGGGATAGAAGATACAACTGCTGCAAACTTCGGTGAGAAAGAGAACAAAATTGCAAAATATGCTGCAATTCTGATTACTCTTGAATCGAATACTTTTGTAAGGTTAAGAACACCAGTGTTTTCACCATAGGTTGTGTTTGCAGGAGCTCCAAAGAGGGATGCAAGAAGTGTTGCGGCACCGTCACCTAAAAGTGTTCTGTGAAGTCCCGGATTTGCAATACAGTTTTTGCCGATTGTCGAAGAGATTGCAGATACATCACCGATATGCTCAACCATTGTTGCAAGAGCAATAGGTACAATAGTGATGATTGCTGTTGTAATAAGTCCCCAGTCGGTATTTCCGCTTGTAAAGATACTAAATACTGTGTCTTCATACTGGAAAGGAAGTCCAACCCAAGCAGCCTCTTTTACTGCAGTAAAGTCAACAAGACCAAGGCAAACAGCCAAAATGTAAGAGCCGATAACGCCACAGATGATTGGGATAATCTTAATCATACCCTTACCAAAAATGTTGCACACAATGATGATTATAATAGCTGTAATGGCAACTAACCAGGAAAGTCCGGCATTGTCACCTGTGGAAGAACAGCTGTTGATAGCAGAAGGTGCAAGTGTTAGACCGATTGCAATAATGATTGGCCCTGTTACAATTGGTGGGAAAAACTTCATAACTCTGTGAGCACCAAAACATTTAAAAAGTGCAGAGAGAATGAAGTAAAGGATTGTAGCACAAGCAACACCTAGACAGGCATATGGGAGCTTGTCAGCTTCGCCGTTTGGTGCTATTGCAGCATAGCCGGCAAGAAAAGCAAATGATGAGCCTAAGAATGCAGGTACCTTTCCCTTTGTGAGTAGGTGGAACAATAATGTGCCAAGGCCGGCAAACAGCAATGTTGCTGAGATTGAAAGACCTGTAATGAGAGGAACAACAACTGTTGCGCCAAACATAGCGAACATATGCTGAATTCCCAAAACAACCATCTTGCCGCCGCCCAGCTTTCGGGCATCATAAATTGCTTCCATAGAGTTTTCTTTTTTCATTGTTTTACCCCTTTGTTTTTTTATTTAAAAGTAAATACTTTTATGGAAATACTGATTAAAACAGTGTTTCCTTAATTCCCCGCTATACGCTTACATTCCTTTGCCTTGCAAGGATTGTTGTTGCTGTCAAGAAAGACAACAGAAGGCTTGTGGTCTTTTGCTTTTTCCTCATCAATAAGTCTGTAAGCCATAATTATGATATGGTCACCAACTGACACAAGTCTTGCGGCGGCTCCGTTTACGCAGATTATTCTGCTGCCCTCTTCACCTGAAATAACATATGTATCAAACCTCTGACCGTTTTCAACATCTACAACGCTGACCTTTTCGTATTCAAGAATATCAGCCTTGTCCATAAGCTCCTTGTCAATGGTGATACTTCCAACATAGTTTACATCAGCCTCGGTAACTACTGCTCTGTGGAGCTTACTTTTTAACATTGTAATCATTATCATTACCTCTAATCTATCAAAATCCTGCTTTTTTCATAACATCCAAAAGATATTCAAGCTGGGATTCATCATTGTATTTTTTATAGAGTTCAAAGTTCTTTTTATATTTCTTTTTATCTTTTCCAAACAATAGTTTTATATTTCGGTGCAACCATATAAATGGCAAGGTTACACCGGTTTTCTTTAATGATGGATATTCATCAATAAGTCTTTCTCTTGGTGGGAAGATTCTTCGTAAAATATAATTTTCTTTATCAGAATTATTTAGATATTTTCTACGGTAGTCAAGCTGTCTGTTGTAGTAAAGAACTTCTTCCCGTCCGAAAGTCATACTTGAAAAGATGAAAACATCAATACTATCAAAATTAATTAAATTTTCACCGCTTTCAAAATACTGTCGGCATTTTGAAAGGAGCATTTTGTAAAAGTTATAAGTTCCTGATTCCGTAAGCTTGTCTTTGATATATTTTTCGTCAAGAGAATTATTCAGATGATTATGGAGGTTATACACATCGGTAACCATTCTAATTCCCATTCCACCAAGGTCACGAAAATGCTTTGCATAATGCTCTATGATATAAACAAAGTGGTCGTTTACGGAAAACTGATAGGTATGGGATTTTCCCTCTTTCAAAGTGGCTATATCAAAGAGGTTGTCCCCCATTTTTGTATCTCGAAACATACCGTTATCACCGTGGAGTTCAATCTGCACAAATGGATTTTGAACTACCACAAGGAGATTGTCACTTTCTTCAAAGATTTTATAATCTAAAGAAAGTACAATATTTTTTATCCTTGGAAAGTCTGATTTTCTGATATGAATATCCACATCGCTCATCACACGGTAGTCGGGCTGTTTGTAGGAATCTTTAATAAACTGCCCCTTAACAAGCAGGTTGTCTATCCCCTGTTGTTCAAAGATGTCAATCAGCTTCTTTGTTGCTGCAAACTGGGATGCGTCCTTCATAAGCATAAACTTTCTGTATTTTATAAAGCTATCAAGAACATCCTTTGGTACATCAAGCTTAGATGACTCCAGGACATAGGATACCATATTGGCTATACCATGTAAAGAAGTAATCCTAAAAATTCGATTGTAATCTATACCAATATCAGAAATATTGCAGGGATTTTCCTCAAAAAGCTTTGAAAGCAATTTTAGAATAAAATTATATTCTATTTTTTCCTGCTGTGTGAATTCCTGTTTCAAATCAAGTTTCCTTTACAACAATCTTTTTATCCCTTATAATTACCTCTTTGTTACATATGGAAAGAGCAGCCTTTTTGTGGGTAATGATGATACAGGTTTTATTTTTCAGCATCTTTAGGTTTGTAAGAAGCTTTTTCTCTGTTTCTTCGTCAAGGGCAGAAGTACATTCGTCCAACAGCAATATGGGAGCCTCTGTCAGCAATGCCCTCGCAATAGCAAGACGCTGAATCTGACCCTCGGAAAGGCCTACTCCCCTCTCACCCAGCCTGGTTTCAAGCCCCTTTGGCAAATCGTTCATAAAATCTGCACAGGCAAGGTCAAGGCAACGGTAAATATCCTCATCAGTGGCATTTGGAGCAACAAAAGTCAAATTTTCTCTGATAGTTCCCGACAACAGGAAATTGCCCTGTGGAACATAGGCAAACATTCTTCGGAGGTTTTTATCAACATACATCTTTTCGCCATTATTCAAAGTCATATATATTGAACCGCCATCAATAGGGAAAACAGACATAAGCAATTTCATCAATGTACTCTTTCCTATTCCGGTGATGCCCATAATGGCAACAAAATCACCTTTATTGATGGAAAGGGATGTGTTATCCAGAATAACATCTCTGTCATAGCTGAAAGTGATGTTTTCAAAGTCGATAGAAACTAAATTATCGTAGGTCTTTTTAACATCAAGATTGTTATCGTTAATTTTCTTTTCGTTAGGTAGATTTTCTATCTCCATTATGCGTTCTGCCGACGCTGTAGCGGCAAAATATGTTGGGAATATTCCTGTAAGGCCGGAAATTGGTCCTTGAATCTGGGTGATAAGTGAAATTACTTCTGTAAGCACACCGTAGGTAATGTTTCCCTGTACAATATTGTATGCACCCCAG
>JBJEPA010000199.1:0-5263 GCA_051880995.1 Ruminococcus sp. | reverse complement strand
GTTTACAAAAAGTTAAGACCATCCGAGCCTCCAACAGTAGAATCAGCAATGACTCATCTGACAAACCTGTTCTTTGACGACAGAAGATATGATATGTCAAGAGTGGGCAGATATAAATATAATAAAAAGCTGGGTATTTCTCAGCGTTTAGCCGGACAGAAACTTGCTTCTCCTATTGCAAACCCAAGAACAGGAGAAGTTATGGCTCTTGCAGACGAAGTTATTACAAGAGAAAAGGCTATGGAAATTGAGGACGCAGGTGTTGCTCTTGCATTTGTAAAGAGGGACGACGGAACTCCTGTAAGAATTATTTCCAACGGTATGGTTGACATCAACAAGTATGTTGACTTTGACGCCGACGCAGAGTGTGGCCTTAACGAAAAGGTAAGAGCTTCTGCATTGTTCCCAATTCTTGATGAATGCGAAGACGAAGAAGAGCTTAAGGAACTTCTTGCAGACAGCAAGGCTGAACTTATTCCTAATTATATTACTATTGACGATATATTTGCTACAATTAACTATATGAACACCCTTGCTCAGGGTATTGGTGTAACTGATGACATTGACCACCTTGGCAACAGAAGAATTCGCTGTGTTGGCGAACTTCTTCAAAATCAGTTCAGAATCGGCTTTAGCCGTCTTGAAAGAGTTATCAGAGAGAGAATGACACTTCAGGCACAGGACCCTGAGGCACTTTCTCCTAACACACTTATAAATATCAGACCTGTAACAGCAGCTATCAAGGAATTCTTCGGTAGTTCACCGCTGTCACAGTTTATGGACCAGAACAACCCTCTTGCAGAGCTTACTCACAAGAGAAGACTTTCTGCCCTTGGTCCGGGCGGTCTTTCAAGAGATCGTGCAGGATTTGAAGTTCGAGATGTTCACTATACCCACTACGGTCGTATGTGTCCTATCGAAACTCCTGAAGGACCAAACATCGGTCTTATCTCATACCTTGCAACTTTTGCAAAGATTAACGAGTATGGCTTTATTGAAGCACCATACAGAAAAATTGACAAAGAAACAGGTAAAGTTACTGACGAAGTTGTTTATATGACAGCTGATGTTGAGGACGAATACACTGTTGCACAGGCCAACGAGCCTTTGGATGAAAACGGATGCTTTGTAAATAAAAAGGTTGTCGGCAGATGTAAGGAAGAATTTGTTGAGCTTCCACCAGAGCAATTTGACTTTATGGATATTTCTCCAAAGATGGTTGTTTCTGTTGCTACATCCCTCATTCCTTTCCTTGAAAACGACGACGCAAACCGTGCCCTGATGGGTGCTAACATGCAGCGTCAGGCAGTTCCACTCCTTGTTACCGAGTCACCAATCGTTGGTACAGGTATGGAGTACAAGGCAGGCGTTGACTCAGGTGTTTGTGTTCTTGCTGAGGAGGACGGTGTTGTTCTCAGCGTTTCGGCAGACAAAATCAGCGTTCAGTACGACAGCGGACGAGTTCAGACATTTGATATTATCAAGTTCCTCCGTTCTAACCAGAGCACCTGTATCAACCAGATTCCTGTTGTTGACAGAGGTCAAAGGGTTAAGAAGGGCGAGGTTCTTGCAGACGGCCCTGCTACTGATAATGGCGAGCTTGCCCTTGGTAAGAATGCCCTTATCGGCTTTATGACATGGGAAGGCTACAACTACGAGGATGCTGTTCTCATCAATGAAAAAATTGTTCGTGATGATGTTTACACATCTATCCATATAGAAGAGCATGAAACAGAAGCTCGTGACACCAAGCTGGGTGCCGAGGAAATCACCCGTGATATTCCAAATGTAGGCGAAGATATGCTTAAGGATTTGGATGAAAACGGTATTATCCACATTGGTGCAGAGGTTCGCTCCGGAGATATCCTTGTTGGTAAGGTAACTCCAAAGGGTGAAACAGAGCTTACAGCTGAGGAAAGACTCCTTAGAGCCATCTTTGGCGAAAAGGCAAGAGAAGTAAGGGATACATCCCTTAGAGTTCCTCACGGTGAATCCGGTATTGTTGTTGATGTTAAGGTGTTTACTCGTGAAGACAGTGCCGCTGAATTACAGCCTGGTGTAAACAAGGTTGTTCGTGTATATCTTGCACAGAAGAGAAAAATCTCTGTTGGTGACAAGATGGCCGGTCGTCACGGTAACAAGGGTGTTGTTTCAAGAATTCTTCCACAGGAGGATATGCCATTCCTTCCTGACGGTACACCTCTTGATATCGTTCTTAACCCTCTGGGTGTTCCATCCCGTATGAACATCGGTCAGGTGCTTGAAGTTCACCTTGGCTATGCTGCTAAGGCTCTTGGATGGAAGATTATGACCCCTGTATTTGACGGCGCTCACGAGCAGGATATTTTCCAGTGCTTAAAGGACGCAGGATACAGCGAAGACGGTAAGACATGGCTTGTTGACGGTAGAACAGGTGAAAGATTTGATAACCCTGTTACCGTTGGATATATGTACTACTTAAAGCTCCATCACCTTGTTGATGATAAGATTCATGCCCGTTCCACAGGTCCATACTCACTTGTTACACAGCAGCCTCTGGGTGGTAAAGCTCAGTTCGGCGGACAGCGTTTCGGTGAAATGGAAGTTTGGGCACTTGAAGCTTATGGTGCAGCATATACACTTCAGGAAATCCTCACCGTTAAGTCCGATGATGTTGTTGGTAGAGTTAAAACCTACGAGTCAATCGTTAAGGGTCAGAACATTCCAACCCCTGGAATTCCTGAATCCTTTAAGGTTCTTATCAAGGAACTAGAGTCACTTGCACTTGATGTTAAGGTGCTTGATGCAGACAACAACGAAATCGACCTTAAGCAGGAGTTTGACGATGACGATATTCCTGTTGCAGATAACAACGAAACCCTTGAAGAGGACGAGGTTATGACTACAATGGACGGCTTTGTTCTTGAAGAAGATTCCGAAGAGGGTAATATGTTTGATGAAAAGTCAATCGTAGAAGACTCTGACGAAATGTTGGACTTTGATGACTTTGGTTCAGACGAATTTTAAAAAAGGAGGCAGTTTATAATGGAAAACAATGTATTTGATTCAATTAAAATAGGTCTTGCCTCCCCTGACCGTATCAGAGAATGGTCATATGGTGAAGTTAAGAAACCAGAAACAATAAATTATAGAACACTTAAGCCTGAGAGAGATGGACTTTTCTGCGAAAGAATTTTCGGACCTACAAAGGACTGGGAATGTCATTGCGGAAAGTACAAAAAGATTCGTTTTAAGGGCAAAGTTTGTGACAGATGCGGTGTCGAGGTCACAAGAGCTAAGGTCCGCCGTGAAAGAATGGGTCACATTGAGCTTGCTGCCCCTGTTTCTCACATCTGGTACTTTAAGGGTATTCCTTCAAGAATTTCCCTTATGCTTGATATTTCTCCAAAATCTTTGGAGCAGGTTCTCTATTTTGCATCCTACATTGTAATTGATCCGGGCGATGCAAGAGAAATTACAAAGATGCAGATTCTCTCAGAAACAGAGTACAGAGATTTGTACGAAAAGTATGAGGATGACTTCAAAGCAGGCATGGGTGCTGAGGCAATCAAAGAATTGCTTTCTGAAATTGATTTGGACGAGCTTTCTGCCCAGATTAACGAGGAGCTTGAGGGTGCTTCCGGTCAGAAGAGAATCAGACTTTTAAAGAGGTTAGAGGTTGTTGAATCCTTCCGTCAGTCCGGTAACAGACCTGAGTGGATGATTCTTGATGTTATCCCGGTTATTCCACCTGACCTTAGACCAATGGTACAGCTGGATGGCGGTCGTTTTGCTACATCTGACCTTAATGACCTTTACAGAAGGGTTATTAACAGAAATAACCGTCTTGCAAGACTTCTTGAACTTGAAGCTCCTGACATCATTATCAGAAATGAAAAGAGAATGCTTCAGGAAGCTGTTGACTCCCTTATCGACAACGGACGAAAGGGCAGACCAGTTACAGGTCCTAACAACCGTGCATTAAAGTCACTTTCCGATATGCTTAAGGGTAAGCAGGGAAGATTCCGTCAGAACCTTCTTGGTAAGCGTGTTGACTACTCCGGTCGTTCAGTTATCGTTGTTGGTCCTGAGCTCAAGATGTACCAATGCGGTCTTCCAAAGGAAATGGCTCTTGAACTGTTTAAGCCATTCGTTATGAAACGCCTTGTTGAAACAAAGGCAGTTGTAAATATTAAAGCCGCAAGAAAGGCTGTTGAAAGAGCAAAGCCTGAGGTTTGGGATGCACTTGAGGTTGTTATCAAGGGTCACCCTGTTCTCCTTAACCGTGCTCCTACACTTCATAGACTTGGTATTCAGGCATTTGAGCCTGTTCTGGTTGAGGGTCGTGCAATTAAGCTTCATCCATTGGTATGTACTGCTTATAACGCCGACTTTGACGGTGACCAGATGGCTGTCCATGTTCCTCTTTCAGCTGAGGCACAGGCAGAGGCAAGGTTCCTTATGCTTGCAGCAGGTAACCTCTTAAAGCCTTCTGACGGACGTCCTGTTTGTGTTCCTACACAGGATATGATTCTCGGTTCCTATTACCTTACACTTGATAAAGACGGTGAAAAGGGTGAGGGCAAGGTATTCCGTGATGTAAACGAGGCTATGATGGCTTACCAGACAGGCGTTCTTACACTTCACTCAAAGATTAAGGTAAGAATGTCCAAGGAAATCAACGGAGTAACCGAACACGGTATTGTTGACACAACCGTTGGTAAAATCATCTTCAACAACCCTATTCCACAGGATTTAGGCTTTGTTGACAGAAGTATTGAAGAAAATAAGTTCAAGCTTGAAGTTGACTTCTTGGTTGGCAAAAAACAGCTTGGAAAGATTATTGATGCATGTATCAGAGTTCATGGTACAGATGTAACATCAAGAGTTCTTGACGACATTAAGGCACAGGGATATAAGTACTCAACAAGAGGCTCTATTACAGTTGCTGTTTGTGATGCTAAAATCCCACCGGAAAAGGGCGAAATTATTGCCAATGCTGAAGCACAGGTTGATGAAATCCGCAACGAATACCTCATGGGCTTCCGTTCTGAGGATGAGCGTTATCAGGATGTTCTTAAGGTTTGGGAAAAGGCAACAGATGATGTTACTGCAAAACTTCAGGGCAACCTTGACAAGTTCAACCCAATCTATATGATGGCTGACTCCGGTGCTAGAGGTAGTATGTCTCAGATTCGTCAGCTTGCCGGTATGCGTGGACTTATTGCAAACACATCAGGTAAAACAATTGAAATCCCAATCAGAGCTAACTACCGTGAGGGTC
>JBJEPA010000198.1:0-5296 GCA_051880995.1 Ruminococcus sp. | reverse complement strand
ATATTTCAAATGGCATTGACTTGCTCCACAAGTATATAGGCAAAAAACGCATTATAATAGGAATAGAAAACAACAAAAAGCCCTGCATTGAAAAAATGAGGGAGATTGCAAAATCAAAGGAAGATGTTGAAGTAAAGGTACTGCCCTCAATTTATCCCCAGGGCGGTGAAAAGGTACTTGTCTATAACACAACGGGCAGAATGATTCCCAAGGGAGGACTTCCCCTTGACGTGGGAGTAATCGTAATCAACTGCACCACCCTTGCAAAGATTGCAGAATATATTGAAACAGGTATGCCACTTGTTGAAAAGTGCATTACTGTTGACGGCTCAGCTGTTAAAGAACCTAAAAACGTAATTGCACCAATCGGCACTCCCCTTGAAAAGCTGTTTGAATTCTGCGGCGGATTCAGGAGCGAGCCGAAAAAGGTACTCTACGGCGGACCGATGATGGGAATTGCAGTTTCTTCGTTGGATGTTCCTGTACTTAAAATGACCAACGCCGTAATTGCACTTGACGAAAAGGATGCTCGTCCTCCCAGGACAACCGCCTGCATAAACTGCGGTGAGTGCGTAAACCACTGTCCGTTAAGGCTTGACCCACGTGCAATTGCAAAGGCTTACAGGCTCGACCGGTGCGACGAGCTGAAAAAGTTGTGCGCCGATTTGTGTATGGAATGCGGCTGCTGTGGGTATGTATGCCCTGCAAATAGGCACATCGTCCAGACCAACAAGCTTGCAAAGGCAAAGCTTAACAAATACCTGAGAGAATATGAGGAGGACAAAAAATGAATAAGCTGATTTCCTCCGTTTCACCCCACATAAATTCGTCCAGGACCACGCAGAAAATTATGCTTGATGTGCTTATCGCACTGCTTCCCGCAGGCGTTGCCTCGGTAATAATATTCGGCTGGCGTTCACTGCTGGTTATTGGTGTTTGCGTGGCATCATGCATATTATCCGAATTAATTTTTGAAAAAATCTGCAAAAAGGAAAACACAATTTTTGACCTTTCTGCTGTTGTCACGGGCGTTCTGCTCGCCTACAACCTGCCTGTTTCAATTCCGCTGTGGCAGGCGGTTTTCGGAAGCGTGTTTGCAATCGTTGTTGTAAAACAGCTTTTCGGCGGAATCGGTCAGAACTTCGCAAACCCTGCAATCACCGCAAGAATTGTGATGATGACTGCGTTTTCTGGCACTATGACAACTTGGACCTTCCCCGACGCTTCGTCAAGTGCAACTCCCCTTGCACTTATAACAAAGGGTGAGCTTGGCTCAATGCCATCCTATCTTGATATGCTGTTGGGGGTGCGTGGTGGCTGTCTGGGCGAAACCTGCACAATTGCCTTGCTTGCAGGCGGAATTTACCTGATAGCAAGAAAGGTAATTACGTGGCACACACCCGTTGCATTTATCGGCACTGTGCTTGTTATGTCGCTGATTTTCGACAAAGCTCCCCTCTATCAGCTTATGTCGGGCGGTCTTATCATCGGTGCATTCTTTATGGCTACCGACTACGCAACCACTCCCTGCACAAAGTGGGGCAAGATAATTTTCGGCGTAGGCTGTGGTCTTATCACCATACTAATCCGTTTCTGGGGCACATCTCCCGAGGGTGTTTCATACTCTATTCTGCTAATGAACATCTTTACGCCCTACATTTCAAGGCTTACACGCTCAAAGCCTCTTGTGGGAGGTAGCAAAAAATGAAAAAGAGTTTTAATGAAATAATAAAACCCGTTCTCGTGCTGGTCTGCATCTGCCTTGTGGTGACGGCTCTGCTTGCCTACATTAACTCGGTGACTTCGCCGATTATCGCAAAAGCCGAGGAGGAAAAGACCCAGCAGGCTATGTCGGAGGTGCTGTTTGAGGCAGACGGCTTTGAAAAGCTGGAAATTGGAAACCTCCCCGACAGAGTAACCCAGGTATATACTGCAACAAACGGCGCCGGTTACGTCTTTATGCTGACGACAAAGGGCTACGGCGGAGATATGAAGCTGATATGCGGAATGGACGCAGAGGGAGTAATTGAGCAGTGCAAAACCCTTTTACACTCAGAAACAAGTGGCCTTGGCTCAAAGACAGCCGAGGACCCTTACAGAAATCAATACTGCGGAAAGAGTGCCGACACCTTAAGCGAGGTTGACGCAATAACAGGTGCCACAATTTCTTCAAGTGCATACAAAAACGCAATTGAGGACGCTTTCAAGGCATATGATATGATAACGGAGGCAGGAAAATGAACAAAAGACAGAATCTTCTGAAGGGTATCATTAAGGAAAACCCTGTTCTTGTGCTTGTGCTGGGAACCTGCCCCACCCTTGCGGTTACGACAAACGTAATGAGTGCGCTGGGAATGGGTGCTGCGGCTACAATCGTTCTGCTTTGCTCAAACGTTGTAATCTCCGCACTTCGCAACATTATCCCCGACAAGGTGCGTATTCCCTGCTACATCGTGCTTATTGCAGGCTTTGTAACAATGGTGCAGATGCTTGTCAAGGCGTTTACTCCTGCCCTTGACGAGGCACTGGGAATTTACCTGCCACTGATTGTGGTAAACTGCATAATCCTGGGTAGAGCCGAAATGTTCGCAAACAAAAACAAGGTAATCGACTCAGCAATTGACGCTGTAGGAATGGGTGCAGGCTTTACCCTTGCACTACTCTTGATGGCTACAATCCGTGAGGTGCTGGGCAACGGCACGTGGCTGGGAATTTCAATTCCGATTCTCGCCGAAAATAACATTTCCATTATGACAATGGCACCCGGTGGATTCCTTGTATTTGGTATTTTAATTGCAATTGTAAATAAAATATCGGGTGGCAAAAACTCCAAAAAGAGCTTTGGCTGTGCCGGCTGTCCGTCAGCCGAGGTTTGCAACAAAGCCACCTGCGGTGAAAAGGAGGAAGCAAAATGACAAAATTTATTATAATTATGCTCTCCGCCGTTTTCATCAACAACTATGTATTGTCACGATTTTTGGGAATCTGTCCGTTCCTCGGCGTTTCCAAAAAGCTGAATCAGGCAACGGGAATGAGCCTTGCGGTAATCTTCGTAATGCTCATTGCAACGGCCGTTACGTGGCCGATGCAGATGTATCTGCTTGAACCCAGCAACCTGGGTTATCTTCAGACAATCGTCTTTATCCTGGTAATTGCATCTCTCGTTCAGCTTGTTGAGATTATACTGAAAAAGTACATTCCCTCGCTACACAAGTCCCTTGGTGTGTATCTTCCGCTGATTACGACAAACTGCGCCGTACTGGGCGTTACAATCCTCAACATTGACGAGGGATATACATTTGCTGAATCAATGGTAAATTCCCTGGGAAGCGGACTTGGATTCTTACTTGCAATGGTAATGTTCTCGGGCGTTCGCTCAAAGCTTGAGGGCGCTGACATTCCAAAGGCGTTTCAGGGACTGCCCATAACGCTTGTTGCGGCTTCCATCACCTCCCTTTCCTTCCTGGGCTTCTCGGGCGTTGTGGAAAACCTGTTTGCATAAGGTTGGTGCGCTATGAATGAGATTTTAACTGCGGTTATCCCCGTTGTAATTATCGGTGCAATCTGCGCTGTGGTGCTTGCAGTCGCATCAAAAATTATGGCTGTAAAGGAAAACGAAAAAATCCCCCAAATCCGTGAGTGTCTGCCGGGTGCTAACTGCGGAGCCTGTGGCTTTGCAGGCTGTGACGGCTACGCAAAGGCACTTGCAGAAAACGAGGGCACGGCTACAAACCTCTGCGTGCCGGGTGGCGATTCGGTTTCAAGAAAGTTGAGTGAAATCCTGGGTGTTGAATTTGAGGACGTTATTGAACAGGTTGCCGTTGTGCACTGCGCAGGCGACTGTAACTACACCCAGGACAAGGTGGAGTATGACGGAATTGAAAGCTGTGCCGCCGCTAAGCTGATTTTCGGCTCAAAGGGCGAATGTCCTTACGGCTGTATGGGTCTGGGCGATTGTGCAAAGGTTTGTCCCAACGACGCAATCTGCATAAACAACGGAATTGCTCACATTGACTCAAGGCGTTGCGTGGGCTGCGGACTCTGCGTAAAAACCTGCCCGAACCACCTTATTTCCCTTATGGCTGACGTTGAGAGAGTTGTTGTTACGTGCAGCAACAAGGACAAGGGCGGTATCACACGCAAGGCTTGCAAAAACGGCTGTATCGGCTGTAAAAAGTGCGAAAAGGTCTGCTCGACGGGTGCGATTAAGGTTAAAGATAACCTGGCCGTTATCGACTATTCAAAATGTACCGGGTGCGAGGACTTCGGCGTTTGTGCAAAAGAATGTACAACAGGGTGCATAAGGATTTCCAATTTTTCAAACGCAACAAAAAGCAATTGACAATTAACAATAAAAAACCGGGACACCGCTTAGCTGAAGTGAACCCAAAAGTTTAGACAAAATTAAATATGAAGGGCTCTTTGTCAAATGTTGGGGTAAACCCGAAAAAGGAATAAATGAAATAGCATTTAAAATGCATCAAACAACACAAAATGCACCCATAATACAACTTGGGTGCATTTTATTTTTTTAAGTTTTAATCATCAATCCTATGTCCACAGTATGGGCAGTACTTTTTTTCGTCTTTTTTGTCCTCAATGTATTCGTTGGAATTATTGGTCTTTTTGGATTTTTTGTTGTGGAGAACTTCTGAAAATCCGGAGGTAATTATACCTGTGGGGACAGCCACCATTCCTATTCCGATAATTGCTGTAACAATGCCCAACACCTTGCCAGCAACCGTTATTGGGTAAATATCACCATAGCCCACAGTTGTAAGTGCCGACATTGCCCACCATATGGAGTCAAAAGCATTGGTAAATTTGTCCGGCTGAGCCTCGTGTTCAAAGTTATACATCAGCACAGCGGATATTATCATCAACAGTCCTACAACAACCATTGAGGATATAAGCTGATTTGCTTTGTTTTTAAAAACCTGAATAATGGTTTTTAATGCAGTAGTATATCTGTTTATTTTTATGATTCTCAAAAGTCTTAATGCTCGTAAGGTGCGTAATGCCTGCAGATCGAATTTGATGAAAAACAGAAGATAAATCGGCAAAATAGCTATGAAATCAATCACGGCCATAAAGGAAAAGATGTACTTTATCCTTGCCCTCATAGGGGGTAGTTGTGGGTAAAGCAAATCGGATGTCCATACCCTCAATATGTATTCCACAGTAAATATTATTGTTGTAACAATTTCAAATTTGCTGAAAATTATTCTCCAGTAATTCGGTATATCAAAAGTGTTTGCAACAACTGTAATGAGTGTCAGAAGGATTAGTATAACTA
>JBJEPA010000197.1:0-5317 GCA_051880995.1 Ruminococcus sp. | reverse complement strand
AGAGGGTTATGAGGTAGTGGCAATTAACGATCTTACAGATCCTGCTATGCTTGCACACCTTTTAAAGTATGATTCTGCACAGGGTAAGTATGCTCTTGCTGATAAGGTTGAGGCTAAGGAATCCTCTATCGTAGTTGACGGTAAGGAAATCACAATCTACGCTAAGCCAAACGCTGCTGAGCTTCCATGGGGCGAAATCGGCGTTGATGTAGTTCTTGAGTGCACAGGTTTCTACACATCTAAGGCTAAGGCACAGGCTCACATTGATGCCGGCGCTAAGAAGGTAGTTATCTCTGCTCCTGCAGGCAACGACCTTCCAACAGTTGTATATTCAGTAAATGAAGATGTTCTTACAAAGGACGACACAATCATTTCTGCTGCTTCTTGTACAACAAACTGCTTAGCTCCTATGGCTAAGGCTCTTAACGACCTTGCTCCAATCCAGAGCGGTATCATGAGCACAATTCACGCTTACACAGGCGACCAGATGATTCTTGACGGTCCTCACAGAAAGGGTGACCTTAGAAGAGCAAGAGCCGGCGCTGTTAACATTGTACCTAACTCAACAGGTGCTGCTAAGGCTATCGGTCTTGTTATTCCTGAGCTTAACGGCAAGCTCATCGGTTCTGCACAGAGAGTTCCTGTTCCAACAGGTTCTACAACAATCCTTACTTCCGTTGTTAAGGGTAAGGTAACAGTTGACGAAGTTAACGCTGCTATGAAGGCTGCTGCTTCTGAGTCTTACGGTTACAACACTGACCCAATCGTTTCTTCCGACATCGTTGGTATGACTTATGGTTCACTCTTCGATGCTACACAGACAATGTGCACATATATGGAAGACACAGACACAACTCAGGTTCAGACTGTTTCTTGGTATGACAACGAGAACTCTTACACATCACAGATGGTAAGAACAATCAAGTATTTCGCAGAATTATAATTTATATCTCACAATATAAATATTTAGTGAATACTGCTCCACCGATTTTTTCGGTGGAGTTTTTTTATGAACACCCAAATACTTCATATGAAAACATCTCAAAAATTCAGGGACAATTGTAGTAAATATACCCGTTGACATCTGGTAATATGAAGCATCATCTTTAAATTCTTCATACTTTATTTTTTGCCAAATATATAGTATAATTATCCTAAGAGTTTTAGGGGGAGTTTGATGAACTATACACAGGAATATTTCCTTTATATCTTAAAATGCTTTTACAGTGGTGAAAAGTGTAAAGAACCGTCAAAGGAAGTTGACAAGGGTTTACTTTGCCGATTGTCTAAAATACATAATGTTGAGGGAATTGTTTTTTCAAAAATCAAAGACCTTAGTTTTATGAAAAACACAGACTCCTACGAAACCCTTAAAACCAACTTTTTCTCCCTGACAATGTTAAATGTTCAGATGGAGCAAAATCTGAATTACCTTTTGAAGCTGCTTAACCAAAACCATATTGAGCATATTCTTTTTAAGGGAAGCATAGTTTCCTCCGCTTACCCCTCAAAGGAGCTTAGGACTATGGGGGATTATGATGTGTTGATACACAAGGATGACCTTCCTTCTGTGGACAAGATGTTGCGTGAAAACGGCTTTGAATACTTTGACGAGGGCAGTGAGCCATACACCAAGGACTACTATTACAACAACACCCTCTTTGAAATTCACCTTAACCTGGTGAATAAAAACTCAGTGATACACAAAGGTGATTTTTTTAGTTTTTTTAGCAACGCATTCAGTCATGCTGTAAAAATTGAAAACTACACATTTACTCTTGAACCAACATATCATATGATGTTTTTAATTTGTCACCTTGAAAAACATTTTGAACATAACGGATGTGGCATCAGAATGTTTTTGGATTTGCCATTTTTCTTTGACAAAAATGCAGTTGATACCTCCGTATTTGAAAAATGGATTAATGAATTGAAGTTAACAGATTTTACAACAGGCATCTTTTTCATTTGCAACAAAATTTTCGGTTCAAATCTACCACAATTTACAAAATTTGAGATTGACAATAAGCTTCTTGATTATACACTTGAAAAGATTTTGAACGGCGGTACCTTTGGTCACATTGGAAAATCCGACGCACAAAAAATAATGATGATGCAGGCAAAAAACCACTATGACTCCAGCAAATTATCGGGAAAAATCAAGGGATTTTTCAGGTGGGCATTTCCACCCAGGGAATATATGGTTGGCGTAAGAATGTGGGATATGGACAAGCCTGTTATATTGTTGCCTCTTTATTACCTAAAGCGATTTTACCGTACCTACAAGAAAAAAGGCGGATTAAGGAATTGGCTTAACGAAATGAAAAACAGCAATGTTGACTACAACGCAATAAAAATCATTGATAAATTTGGAATAAACAAATAGCTTCATTACTACAATACTGCTCCACCGTTTTTCCGGTGGAGTTTTTTGTATCAAAAAAGGCTGTGGACATCAATTTGATGTTTCCACAACCTTTTCTTTCACAATATATTTTTGAAAAATTATTCCTCTTCGGGATAGGTAAGTCCCCACTCCTGACGGATTCTTGTCATAAGGTCCATTACATCTCTTGAGTAGTTGAGGAATACACCGGAATCGTCACCGTTAATAGCCTTTTCCATATCCTCCATCTCATACTTGAGAGCCTGCGCATTGTCACCACTCTTTACTACTTCAGTATGTCCGTCCTCTGTGTAGGTAATTGTTGCTTCCCATGCCCTTGGATATTCCATAATCTCGATATATCCCTTTTCGCAGGAAACCATACCCCTCTTTGGTTGCTTTGAGTGAAGTGTAAGGGCAACAGTTGCCATTTGCTGACTGTCATTTTCAAGGAGAATAGTAGCCTGTTCATCAACACCTGTGGGAGCAAGTTTTACACAGGTTGAGAACTTTTCCGGTTTTGAGTCCATAAACCATCTTACGAAAGACAGAGCATACACGCCAATATCAAGCATTGCACCGCCGGCAAGACTTCTGCTAAAGAAACGATTATTCATATCGTATTCCTTAAAGCTACCAAAGTTCATTGTGATTACATTTACCTTTCCAAGAGCACCTGATTCAAGGATTTCTCTTAACTTACGGTAGATTGGCATATGGAATATTGTCATAGCCTCGCAAAGCACTAAATTATTCTTGTTTGCAAGGCTCACAGCCTCCTCTAACTCATCGCTGTTAAGGGTGATTGATTTTTCAGCAAGAATGTGCTTGCCGTTTTCAAGACCCTTGCGAATGTAGGCAATGTGTGTATTGTGAGGTGTTGTGATGTAGATAACATCAACCTTTGAGTCATTAAACATCTCACCAATGCTGTCGTAAATCTTTTTAATACCATACTTTTCAGCAAAAGCAACAGCCTTTGAGTGAGTTCTGTTTGCAACAGCATAAATTTCTTTGCCTGAATCCACAAGGGCAGTTGCCATTTCGTTAGCAACAACACCTGTTCCTAAAATAGCCCAGTTTATCGCCTTCATCACATATCCCTCTAAAATTTTTTATTATAATTCACTACTGAATTCTTTGACTAATTATCACCATGCAGTCCTAAACTGCGACCACCGTCAACACAGAGATTCTGTCCTGTAATAAAATCTGCCTCATTACTTGCCAAGAAAGCTACCGCAGAGGCAACATCTTCGGAGCATCCGACCTTGTCCATAAAATTGGATTTAAGTAGATAGGGCAACTGATTTTCGCTAAATTGTCCACGCTGAATAAAACCGGGTGAAACGCAATTTACATTTATGCCCATAGGTCCCATCTCCTGGGCAACTGACTTTGTATATCCAATGATACCTGCCTTTGAAGCTGCATAATCAGAGAATTGTGGTTTTCCATGTTCACCTATTACAGATGCAATATTGACAATCTTTCCCTTACCTGTTTTGACCATTTGCTTTCCCACTGCTCTTGTACACAGCATACTTCCACGCAAGTTTGTATCAAGCATTTCGTCAATCATTTCAACAGACTGGTCAACAAGATTTGCACATTTATTTCGTGTGCTTCCCCCTGCGCAATTCACAAGTATGTCGATGCGATTTTCATCTTGCATTATTTTATCAACTGCTCGTTCAATGGATTTATTTTCATTTACATCAATAACACAGGGCTTGGCACTTAATCCCTGTTCCTGCATTTTTTGAGCTACCTCATTTAATTTTGATTGATTTCTGCCACCAAGGTAAACAACGGCACCTTCAAGGGCCAATCGCCATGCAATAGCTCCACCAATTGCACCTGAAGCACCGGTAACAAGTGCAATCTTCTGCTGAAATCTCTTTTGACTGCTAATTACATATTCTTTTTCCATGCTATACGCTGTTCTCTTATTAAGAACAGCCTTAATTACTCTCTTTAAATATGCTTTCATATGAAAATTCTCCTAAAATTACAAATCAATATTATGATTTTAGCTTTTTTATTGTTTTCTCACCAAGCACAGATTTAATTATCTTCTTTGCACCGTCTTTAACTGCCTTCTTGTTACTTTTTAGTGCCATTGATTCATAAAAATCATGCTGAAGTTTTGCATCTGTATCCTTGTGTGTAAACACCTCAAAGAATATAGGTTTTTCACTGTCGGCAGATAAAAACTCCTTCAAATTCTTATCAAACTCTTCCTTATTACTTGCACTCAGATACTTAAATCCCTGGGACTCAACCCAACCCTTGGCTGTTGCAAAATGCTCAGCAGCAACATTTTCGTTGAGGGTCGGAAACCTTTTTGTTCCCTGGTTAAAGTGGAACAGGGCAGCACCCTCGTTGTTATTCAGCATAATTCTAACATTTTTGCCCACATATCGATTCCAAATTGAGTTCATATCATAGAAGAAGGTTAAATCTCCCACTATTAAAAAGTTAAGAACATCAGGGGATACCGATGCCTGACCCACAAAAGTTGATACACAGCCGTCAATGCCGTTTACTCCACGGTTGCAATAAATCTGAATACTGTCGTCTAAATCAAAATACTGAGATATTCTACTTGTGGTACTGTTTGCAATATTAAAATTGGATTTTGCCGGCATTTGATTCATAAGCTTCTGCACAGTATATAAATTTGAATACTCGAATTCCGGAATAGTAACCTCTGCATCACACTTTTTCCATATTTCAAAATAATCATGTGAACTGCTGTTGTCACCGTACTGTGCCATTTTTTCTAAGAATTGAATCGTAGTACCCTCAAAAACAGTTGATAACTTCTTAAATGGATCTGCAACTCTGCCCTCTTTGTTAACAATCCAATGCTCAATTTTTTTATTCTCATTTTTAAGTTGGAACTTATAGTCCATAATAGGATTTCAG